>JANXMQ010000106.1 GCA_025354565.1 Akkermansiaceae bacterium | reverse complement strand
CTTATGCGCTTTGCAATACAACTTCCCAGACAAAAAGAAGCGGGAGCTCCCAGCCCCCTGGACCATCTTTAAACCGATAAAATTTCCCCATATCCTGATTTACCGCTTGGCTCGCCAGCATGAACACCCTATCAAGTGTTTGATGAACGAGGTCGCCAAGGTCTGTAATTCCGGGTCGGGTATTACCCTAATCACCGACCGGTCGGTTAATACCCCCCAAACCCGACCGGTCGTTCAATAATACTGTTCGGCGAATAAAATACTGCGTATGAAGACACTACTAAAATATTATCTCGTGATTACCGCCGTTATGGTGGTAAATTTCGGTGTTGTATACGGCGTGCTTTATCTCATTGATGCGAATTCTCATTCCGCGCAAGAATCCTATGAACCCGCCAATGGCGACAATATCAAGCTTGAGGAGAATTTATCTCGTATAAGCCAGCAGTCGTTCGACGGCTACCACGCGAACTTAAGGCATATTTTAGCATCATGTGGTGTTCCTGATGGTGCATATGGAAGTATTGATGGAGACTTGAATCTAATTTACTACTATGATCGATTCGGCACTAAGGACTGGGCGGCTTACGTGACTCTTAAGAACGGTTTTTTCACTGGCGTTGGTTACAATGACTCGAGCGTGAATAACCACTCAATATACAAGAAATGGGATTATCAAGATGGTGATATTCCAACATACCGATAAAATGCCGAACAAGTCATGGATGTCAACCGCCATAAGCTTTTCAATTTCAATCCAAAATCACCGCATTGACGCGGTGACATCACATCCAACGTTCTGCAATAATGAAGAAGCTCATTTCCGCGATCATTGTGTTCGTCTACGCTCAATTTGTTGCAGTAGCGGAGATCCCGCCATGGCACGTAGTTAAGGCAACCGACAGGGGCACCAAGCTGATCAAGATTGTGGAGGCGATTTATGAGTATGATGCAAAGTTTGGAAGTTTTCCTCCCACATTATTCACGTTGGCGGCCAAAGGCTTGTTGAAGGAGTCCGACCTCTGTCTGAATAATCCAGACAAGTCGCTAACTGTTCCAGACTACTTTCCAAATCTTACAGCCACGTCGCGTGCGGATTCAGTGGTAGTGAGGGCTCCATCCGAGGACGGGTCGTATGAGATCGTTGTACGGATGGATCTGTCGATTAGCGGAGTGGAGATCAAAAAGACCGCAGAACACCCCGCGCCTCCCCAAATACAACTTCCCAGACAAAAAGAAGGGGGAGCTCCCAGCCCCCTGGACCATCTTTAAACCGATAAAATTTCCCCATATCCTGATTTACCGCTTGGCTCGCCAGCATGAACACCCTATCGAGTGTTTGATGAACGAGGTCGCCAAGGTCTGTAATTCCGGGTCGGGTATTACCCTAATCACCGACCGGTCGGTTAATACCCCCCAAACCCGACAGGTCGTTCAATAAGACTGTTCGGGAAGAAACTCCGTATAGCGGCACTACCAACAGCAATCATACCCTTGTATGCAGTCCGTTTACATTGAAACGACAATTCCAAGCTACCTGACATCTCGCAAGAGCAGGCAGCCCGCATTGGCTGCGGATCAAGATGCGACACGCTTCTGGTGGGACACTCAAAAGGGGCGATTTCGCATCTTCACATCCGTTTTTACCCGGGCGGAAGCGAGTGTTGGCGATCCTGCGCTTGCTGCTAAGCGGCTCGACGCGCTGGACGGTATCCCGACTCTTGATATTCCGGAGGGATTCGAGCGATTGGAGAGCGATATTATTCAGCTTTTCCAGCTTCCCGACAAGTCGGCGACCGATGCCTCTCATCTTGCCCTCGCAATCGTCCACGAGATCGACTACCTTCTGACGTGGAATTGCACACACCTTGCCAATGCAATTCTTCAGAAGGAACTTATAGACTATTGCGGTTACCACCAGCTTCACGTCCCAGTGATTTGTACGCCGGAGACACTAATCAAAATACAACCATGACAAATCCAATCATCGAAGAAGTCCGAGCAGCTCGCGCATCCATCGCCGCCGAGCATGGCTATGATCGCACCAAAATTTTAGCTTGGGCACGCGCTGAACAGGCAGCACTCAAGAAGAAGAACCCGAACAAGACGGTGGTGGCAACGGCGGGTAAAGTCCTTCGTTCGCTTCGCTCTGGAAGCTCAATTTCCGCCGTGCCACACCTTTGACGTTGTGCGCCGAGCCAAGCAAGGCGCTTCTTATCAGGTGTAAGACCTGTTGTTTCAAAACCTAGCCAGTAGAAACTACCGAGTGTTGCAGCGTGAACGGGGTCGGGCCTAGATTTTTCAAATTTGAAGATCGAATAGGGTCAGCATGATACTTACCTCAAAGCGGCTTTGCGGTGAAGAAAACAGTTCAAAGGGCGAGACGAAAATCGAGACAGTTATGTAACCCATGTTCCCGGTCAACTTGTAACCCTAAAAGGAATCCCGGCGTCCCTGATGGGAGTCCCGGCGTCTCTGGCATCAGAGATGGCGTTGTTGACGGTGCCGCCCTGCTTCTGCGCGGCGATGGAGGCGGTGAATCCCGTGAGCGCGGTCTGGAGGGTGGAAGCCCGCGCTCCCCTTCCCGATCACATCTAGCTGCCTCAAGGTTAAGCAATGCGATTACGGCTTTCGCGTCACCCTCGAGTTCATCCCTTCGTCGGCCGCTTCCCACTTCAGTGGCTGGACGAAGATGCCTTCCAAATCGTGCGCGGACGGTGTCGCGCTGGGGACGGTGGAGAGCATGGAGCCTGCGATGTATTCTTTGCCGCGGTGGGTAATGATTTCAACCGCGTGGCCGGGTTGCGTCTCGATGGTGTTGGCCAAGGTCTCGCCAAAGTTGAACGGGTCTTCAGAGATATAGAGGTGGGTGTGGCTGTAGTCGATGCCGCTGGTCCAGAGGTAATAGTAACCTTCGCGATAGATGACGCAGGGGGATTCGGAATAGCTATGCGGAGATCCGGATGTATCCTTGAGAACAGTGCGGGCGGGGGACCAGTGGATGAGGTCTTGGGAGCTGCGGACACGCGGGCCGCCACCTTCGCCGGAGCAAAAATACATCAAGTAGGCTGCCAATCGTTCGTCCCAAAAGACGCAAAAATCGCGATCATCCAACTCGCGAAAAGCCATGTTCTTTTCGGCCAGTTCGGTTCCGCTGTAGGGCGCCCAGTGGGCGAGGTCGGGGTCGGTGGAATTCAGGACACGCGCGCAACCCGCGGCGGGATCTTTGCCGCCGAAGTAGTGGAAATAGTAGAGAAAAGCAGTGGAGTTTTCGCGATTCCAGGTCAGGCCCGGTGCCCACATGATAGCTTGGGGCGAGTCGATCTGATAGCCGATTTTTGGAAGTGTCTGCATGGGGGCTTCGAGGGAATCGCCCACGGAGTGAAACAAGGTGTTATCTTCCACGGCCACGCCATTTCCTGCGCTGTCGGGTTCGCGGCCAAAGGTGCCGATGCAGTGCACGCGGTTATTCTTATCGATGATGAAATTGAAATCGCTGTGCAGCGTTTTGCCATCGCCCACCAGCCTCAACGCGTCTTTCCACGGCTTCGACGGGCGGGGAATCATGAGCGGCTTATAGTCCGGTTTGCTCGCAAGCGGGACGTTCCAGGTGAAGTAGAACCGAAAGGCATCCGGTTGTTCGCTAAAGCCAGCGTTCGGCGATTCATGGGCGGTGCCCACGTTCTGCATCGGCCAACGACTGCCTTCGTGCCGGCGGAGAGGAAAGACTTCGACGTGGAGTTCTCCAGCGCCACACGTGGTTTCCACCTTGGGCACTTCAAAAAGGCCAGGACCGGGATGCTCTGCATCGTGGACAGGGTAAAGGTCGTTGGTGTTGAGCTTGAAACGGTTTGCGGGGATTTCGATCCAACCCTCCATTTGCGACGCTCCTGCGGCCGGGACAAAATTTCCGGACAGGGAAATCGACTTTGCGGAGATGGTGAACGGCGTGCCTTCCTTGGAACCTCCCCACGCGATGCTCCCGCCGCGGGCGCTGGAACGCGTGCCGCTTTCCGGAGGGATGGCGGCATCATGGTAGAGAGCGGCAGGATCGTAAACGACGAGGCAGTTATCCCGTCCCAGCGTGAAGTAAACTTTGCCGTCGGGACTTGCGGCGGGGAACTGCGGGTAGTCGAGTCGATTGAACAGGATTTCCTCGTTCCCATTCGTGCTGTCGATCTTTACGAGCTGGCCGGAATTCCCGTGGTCCTCGCGGTTTGCTTCGTTGCACACGTAGAGGCTGTTGCCGTGCAAAGCGATGCCCCGGACTCGCCAGAATCCCTTGCTCAATACAACGATCTCTCCGCTCGGGCGCTTGACTTTGATCTGGCCGGGAGCCGAGGGCCGGCAGTCGCCGCTGGGAGACGTGTCGAAGGCCCCATATTCGCTGACGAAGACCGAACCGTCCGGCCCCACGGCAATCCCGCTGGTGGGGGCACTGGCGGTCATGATTTCCGTGATGGCACGGGTCGCCTTGTCCCATTTGATGACGCGGCCCTCTTCCAAGACGGCAAACAGATTTCCTTTCGCGTCACAGGTCAACTGCCGCGGACGGGTGATGTTCTCGACGATGGTTTCTTCCTTGCCATCGCCAGCGATGCGCAGGATTTTCCCGGGGTTCCCGGTGTCGCCGAGGTCGATCCCGACAAAGACGTCGCTGCCGATTCCCGCCGCGATTCCGAACATACCCGGCGTTTCAGTGCCCCGCAATACGTCGAGGCGGCGCGTGACCGGATTCCAGCGTTGGATCTTGCGATGACTGAACTCCGTAAAAAGCACATTGCCTTCCAAGTCCACCGCCGTGCCAAAACTATAGTGTGCAAAGGCGCATGGCGCGATTTCCCGGATCGCGCCAGGGGACGGCGGGGCATCCGCCCTGACTGGGAGAGTGGCGGAAAGGAGGAGAGCCAGCGACTGGAAGAGCCGTCGTTGAAAAACTGTTTCTGACGACGAGGTTCCATGGGGATGTTCGGGACGACGGTCAAGCATTGGAAATGGCAGTTTCATACGGAGAGAGCGGTGTTTAATCCGCGCGGGATACGAATCCTCATCTACGACTCTCGACCCCTTAAATTTCAAAGATGGTGATGAAAGCAGGCTGGCAAGGATGATGATCTTTTTCCTCATGGGTCAGTTGCTTTGCTTGTTAAAATCCAGCACCACATCCTTCTGCCCCGGATAAGTAATCACCGCCTTGGAGGTGCCGTGTTCCATGGAGAGGAATGGCGAGTCGAAGGTCTTTGGCGGATTAAGATTCACCTCGGTGCCGTTGATGCGCGGCGGCGGCGCGCCTTTGCTCCAGTATTCGAAGGTCTCGCTGGCGTGTGAGACATAGGTGAGTTTTCCGTCGGTGTATTCAAAGCGGTTCGCCTTCACCGCCGCACAAAAGTCCTCGAAGCTTTTGTAGTCTGCCGCACGGCCCATCTGAATGACGACGGGTGCCCACATGTCATTGAGTTCGAGGAAACGGCGACCGTAGTGTTGAACTGCAACTTCGAGGGCAAAGGAAGCATCATGCCGCACATGCATTGGTCCACGGCTCAGTTGGTGGACTCGTCCAAACTGCCGGGCGGTCGGATTGATTGCCTCAACCGCCACAGCTCCGGCTCCGGTCGCCAGTTGGCAGACCGTCACCGAGTTCAGCATCTCACCCAGTGGCACGACGTTGAAAGACGGAACGAAAGTGAAGTCGGACGGCAAAGCATGGCAAGGTCCCCGCGAGATCCGCAACCTGCGCTGGGAGGGTGGTGAATATTCGCGCCAAACGGCCAACGATGCCACGCTGAGTCCTGACGATTTTAAAAGAACTTGAACGACGCGAGCAAGAAATCGCTGGAGCAGGAGAAGCTAAATGGAAAGTAACTCCGCTCTTCAGCGTATTCCAAGCGGCGAAACTAACAAACTAATCTCAATCTGCCATAGATGAAAGCGAACCCACTGATCCTGATCATTACTGTGATTTTATGCATCGCCTCGGGAGCACCGGCCCGAGCCGAGGAGCTCGGCCCACCGCACGCCACTGCGACCATTCCCTTATGGCCGAAGGACCAAATGCCAGGTCACGGCTCCACCGGACCGGAAAGGGAAATGCCAGCGAAAGGTGACAATGTGATACGCCTAACCGACATCAACGAACCGACGATCACCGTCTTCAAGGTCCCCGGCACGAACCAGCCGACCCCCGCAGTGATCATCTGCCCCGGAGGTGGCTACAGCATTCTGGCATACAACAAGGAAGGCACCGATATTGCGGCCTGGCTCAATTCCATTGGGATTACCGGCGTCGTTCTTAAATACCGGGTGCCCGGCAATCAAGATGGGGCGTTTCAAGATATCCAACGCGCCATGAGGCTCGTCAGGCATAACGCAACCGACTGGAATATCTCCCAAAACCACATTGGTGTTATGGGCTTCTCGGCTGGCGGTCATCTTTGCGCCAGGTTGAGTACCCATACAGACCAATCCAGCTACCCCAAACTGGATATCGTGGACGAAGAAAAGCTCCGGCCCGACTTCGCCATCCTCATTTATCCCGCCTATCTTTCACGAGTCGCCGGCAAGCTCGCTGGCGAGCTTCCGGTCAGCGCCAATACGCCGCCGACTTTCATGGTTCACACGGAGGACGATAAGACCTTTGTGGCCGGGAGTAAAATCTATCACGAATCGTTGGAGGCGGCGAAGGTCATGAACGAGTTCTTCCTCTGCGCCACCGGCGGCCATGGCTATGGCTTGCGCTCCGACAAAGACGTCAAAGTGTGGCCGCAAAAGTGCCAAGAGTGGTTGATTAAAGCAAAAATTCGTTAACTGGCAATCCGGGTGAAACATAAAATCAGTTTTTCCACCACCCCGCTGCCACAGCCCTACATCACCGAGGCAGGTGCGACGTGGACGGGACAACTGCATCCCAAAGGTTCCGGCAACGCGACGAGTTGGATCACTCTTGATCGCTACGGCGATGGACCGAATGCCAACGGCAACCCCAGTTATCAAGTTTACAACAATACGAATTACGCGGGCCGCGAAAATCCAGCGATGTTCGAGCAGGGTGCGGACAGCAGCGCGAGCTCGATCACATTCCGGAACAATGTTTTCATCAACACAGGCACCATGCTTGGACCCAAGCATGGTGCCATGCATCACGCCGCGATCGCTGATTGTTAAAATTTCCTGTCCGGTTTTCCCGGATTCGTGCAGTTCACTTATAAGGAGTCATGCTCCTACCCACGCGGCAAAGCCTGTGGCCACGGGGGGGAAACATTTCAGGTGCAGTTCAAAACACAAAAACACAAAAATAATGAGAACAATGAAAAAATGGATCGTGGTCATGGCAGCGGCGATGGTGTCGCTCAGCCTAGTGTCGCCAGCAATGGCGAAGGGCAAAAAAAACAAGGGTGGCGCGTCTAGCAAGAGCGGCAAGCACGAGTCAGGATTCGCAAAGCGAGACGCGAATCACGACGGGGAAATCACCTTCGAGGAGTTCAAGGCATTTCATGATGCGAAGATGGCCGCGAAGAAGGCCGATGGTAAAAAGCACAAGACCGGCAAAGCAGGCAAAGGGAAAAAGGCCGGGAAAAGCGGCAAGGGCAAAAAGCAACACATAACACTTCAGGAGCGTTTCGATCGTCGCGATTCCAATCATGATGGTAAAATCACCAAGCAGGAATGGAAGGCAACAAAAGCTAAAAAGAGCGGCAAGACGCATAAGAAGAATAAAAACAACTAAGCGATTTCGGATTCACCCGAGCGTCGGCGGTCTGTAACAGGCCGCCGACTCAGCGGGCGATGATTTTATATGACCGACCTCCCACCTACCACCGAGACTGAGATCGAGAGCCGCATGAGGCTCGTCGCTCTCTGGACGCAGCATCAGCGTAAAGTGTTTGGCTATATCCATGCGCTGGTGCCATCGCGGCATGATGCGGATGATATTCTGCAAGAGACAGGAATGGTGGTGTGCCGCAAATTTGATGAGTTCAAGTCGGGGACCGATTTCATCGCGTGGGCCTGTCAGATCGCCTTCTGGCAGATCAAGACCTCACAACAAAAGTTTGCCCGCTCCAAGGTGGTCTTTGATGACGAACTCATGGAAGCCATTGCGCCGCAGTTTGCGGAGATGGCGCGCGAGGTGGATGCAAGACACGAGGCGCTCGATAAGTGCCTCAAGAAGCTGCATCCACGGGATCGGGAATTGGTGCTAATCCGCTACGAGCATGGTCAGGGGGTTGAGGAAGCCGCGAAACGAAGTGGCCGCACGGTGGAGACCGCCTATCGCGCGCTAAACCGTTTGCGGAAACTACTCTATGATTGTGTCACCCATCAGCTCAGTGCGGGAGGTGCCGCGTGAAGCTCGACGACACCGGGATCTTGGAAATCCACGAGCTGTGCGCTGCTCTTGCCGACGACACGATCACTGGGGTGCAGAGCGCCCGGCTCAAGGAGTTTCTCAAATCATCCGAGGAAGCCCGTGAGATCTATTTTTACTCCATCAGCCTCTCCAACAGCTTAACCGAATATGCGAATGAGATGCAGAGCGATGAGGCGACATTGCCCATCCCAAGCAAGGTTCATCCCGTGCGCTTTAACGCGTGGACCGTCGCCATACTTGCCACTGCGGCCTGTGTCGCCATTGGCCTTTTCGTCTTGCAGCTTTCATCCCGCGTGGCCGCCCCCTCTGGATTGGAGGTGGCCGATTCAGATCCGCAAAGCGGTGCCTTGGTGGCTCGCATCACCGGCACGAAGGATTGCGTCTGGTCCGGCGCGCAAGAACTTGAATCGGGCGCGGCGGTTCAGCTCGGACAACATCTTGAGCTAGCATCGGGATTCGCGGAGGTGACCTTCGACAGCGGTGCGCGCATTATGCTAGAAGGCCCTGCTTTTCTCGATGCCGATTCAGCATGGGCGGCGACTTTGCGGCGAGGTGGATTGAGGGCGACGGTGCCGCCGCAGGCCATCGGCTTCCGCCTGCATCACAAGTCGGTCGAAGTCGTCGATCTCGGCACTGAGTTTTCAATGGTCGCGGATGCAGGCGGCGACGCGGAAGTGCGGGTGCTGAAAGGCTCCGTCGAGGTCTCTCCTGTTAGTGACGAGGAAAGCGGCCCGGTCGTCATGCAGGAAAGCGAAACGCGCCGCTTTGGAAAGAACCGCAAGGGTACACGCGGTGATTTTGAAAAACGCCACACCCGCCTCGCGAATGCCATGAACCTCGAGCGCTGGAATCCGCTTGTGAATTTCGCGCACTGGTCGTTCGACGATGAGAAAGACGGAGTTTTCAAAGGAGAGGCTGCTGGACTGGACGGTATGTTTAATATCAAAAACACAAACGCCACACTCACCGATGGCCGCTGGAAAAGGGCACTGCACTTTGACGGAAGCACCGCATTGTCCGTGACCGTGCCGCTCATGCCGCAGTCGGGATCGCGCACTGTTGCGTTCTGGGTGCGGGTGCCCGAGGACGCGACGCTCGCAGATGCACAGGCGATGCTCGTGTGGCCGCTGCACAGCAAGAAATCCGGCATCGTTCCGCTTCGTGTGGGCTGGAACTGCAATCCAAACCAGGGACAGCTCGGCGCTCTGCGAAGTGAATTCGACAAAATTCACGTCGTGGGCACGACGCCGTTGCGTGATGGCAACTGGCATCACATCGCCCTAGCCATCGTGCCGAACGGTAACACCCGCCGGGTGCAAGTGACGCAATACGTGGATGGTCGCCTCGAAGGCATGACCACACGCTCGGTCAAAGCCGACCGCGTCGTCCTGGAAACAAACCCCTCCGATGTCGTATGGCTGGGCCGCATGCCTGGATTGCGCAAAAAGGGCGAGAGACATTTCCTTGGCGATATGGATGAACTTTTTATCGTGGACCGTGCCTTGGTGCCCTCGGAGATTATCTCACTGATGACGCAAAACACGCTGCCTCGAAATGGACTTGCTAGTTTTTAGCATACCATAGACCGTATGCTTAACTCCATGAAGCACTCCTTCGTCGTTCTTTTGCTAGGCGTTGTCATACACGACCGTCTCTTTGCAGAAAAATCCACCCCCTCCCACGCGAAGCCTAACATCATCCTCATCTACAGCGATGATCATGGCTTTGCCGACCTCGGTGCACAGAGCGTGGACAAGGACATCCGCACGCCGAATCTCGATGCACTTGCAAAGGACGGCGTGCGATTCGTGCGCGGCTATGTGAGTGCGCCGCAGTGCGTGCCGTCACGTGCGGGCGTGATGACGGGCCGGTACCAGCAGAAGTTTGGTGTGGAGGATAATAACAAAGGGCCGCTGCCGCTCGCGGAACTAACCATCGCGGAACGACTGAAATCGGCGGGTTATGTTTCCTGTCAGGTCGGCAAGTGGCATCTGGAGCCGCCTGCGAAACAAGGTGGAGCGAAGGAGGAAATCCCGAACACGGAAAAGGACGCGTGGGCCTTTCTTCCGCTCAAGCAGGGCTTCGACGAATACGCGACCGGGCAGATGAATAGCTTCATCGCATCGCACGACTTGCACGGCAACAAGCTCGCCAACGCACCGCAGACGCTCACGGACAAACGCTTCCGCTGTCTGTGGCAGACCGATGCCGCGCTCTCGTTCATCCAGCGGCATTCGCGCGATCCCTTCTTTCTCTACCTCGCCTACTTCACGCCGCACGTACCGCTAGAGTCACCGGAACCATGGTTTTCCAAAACACCAAAAAGCCTACCCAAAGAGCGCCGCCAAGCACTCGCGATGATCGCCGCGATGGACGAAGGCATCGGTCAAATCCGTGCGAAACTTCGTGAGCAAGGAAATGAAAAAAACACCCTCATCTTCTTCATCAGCGACAACGGCGCACCGCTGAAAGAAGGCGCGTGGAATGGCTCGCTAAACCTTCCGCTCACCGGAGAAAAAGGCATGCTTACCGACGGCGGTGTGCGCACGCCCTTCCTTGCCGCATGGCCGGGCACATTGCCTGCCGGAAAGACTTACGAAGCGCCGGTGATCAATCTCGATGTGGCCGCCACCGCCGTGGCAATCGCCGGATTGCCGCGTGATGAAAAGCTCGATGGAGTGAACCTCATCCCTTTCCTGCGCGGCGAGAAAACAGGCAATCCTCACGACGCGCTGTTCTGGCGCTGGCGTTCGCAGGCCGCCATCCGCGCCGACCATTGGAAACTTATCCTGCTAGGCAAGGACGAGCGATACCTCTTCGACATGGATGCGCCGGAAGGCAAGGCAGAGACCACGAATCTCATCACCAAGTTTCCTGATGTCGCGGCGGATTTGGAGAAACGCCTCATGGCATGGAACGCCACACTGCCGCCGCCCGGACTGCCGCGCGACGTCGTCCATGAGGACCAGATGTTTTACGATGCCCATGTGAATCTGACCGGTCCGCCCGCTACCAAACCCGGAGCCGCTGCCGATGCAATGCAAGGCTGGCTGGGCCGGAACTGCACGCTCAGCGTGATCGGCGGCTCGCTGCATATCGAGCCAGATCAGAAAACTCCAAAACCCTTCATCACCCGCAACAATCTAAATCTCGCCGGTCCCGTCACCGCGACGCTGCGACTGCGTTGCCCCGCTGGCGGCAATGGCGAGTTCTCATGGCGCACGACGAAGCAGGCGGATTTCGTCGCAGGCCAAAGCGCGGCATTCCAGATCCCAGCCACCGCCGATTGGCAGGAAGTGAAAGTGGAGCTGCCCGCGAAGAGCAACATCATCCACATGCGCCTCGCATTCACTGGCAAGCCCCCCGAGATCGTCGCTATTGATCTCCACGGCACAAATACCAGCGCCGTTTCCCACTGGTCCACCGCTGCCCCATAGCGCTCCTCCCTGCCATCGCTTGGGGAAATGCGCCGCGAGATTTGCCCCACGCGTCACGTATCTTCGTCCCCACCCCACCGGCATCCTGACCCCATGAAATTACCATCTATCCTCCTCATTCTCGCCGCGCTCGCTTCCGCCGCCCCCCTCCACGCCGCCGACCGCAAACCGAATTTCCTCTTCATCTACACCGACGACCAACGCTGGGACGCCATGGGCGTGGTCCAACGCGAGCAAGGCGACAATGCCCGTTTCCCCTGGTTCAAGTCCCCTAACATGGACCGCCTCGCCGCCGGGGGCGTCCGCTTTCGCAATGCCTTCGTCACCCTCTCGCTCTGCTCCCCCAGCCGCGCCGCTTTCCTGACCGGGAAATACAATCACACCAACGGCATCACCGACAACAATACCCCCTTGCCCGCAACCGCCGTCACCCACGCCACCCTACTCCGCGCCGCAGGCTACAAGACCGCCTACATCGGCAAGTGGCACATGGGTGAGCAGCGTGGCCAGCGCCCCGGCTTCGACTACTCCGCCAGCTTTGTCGGCCAAGGCAACTACATGAACTGCCCTGTCGAAATCAACGGCGTCCTCACCCCCACCACCGGCTGGATCGACGACGTGGACACCGACTTCGCCATCGACTGGATCAAGAAAAACCACGACCAACCCTTCTCCATGGTCGTCGGCTTCAAGAGTCCCCATGGCCCGCGCGGCGGCAAAAACCTCCCCGACCGCCTGCGCGACCTCTACGCCGGAGAAACCAGTCGCCCGGTCCCCAACTCCACCGCCCATGCCATCTACTCCTCCCCCAATGCCGTCACCGGCAAATACCCCACCGGCCTCTCCGAAAACGCCACTCACCTCGACTACCTCCGCCACATTACCGGAGCCGATGAAAACCTCGGTCGCCTGCTCGATGCCCTCGACTCTCTCGGCCTCACCGATGACACCGTCGTCGTTTACACCACCGACAACGGCTACTACCTCGGCGAGCACGGCCTCGGCGACAAGCGCTCCCTCTACGAAGAATCCCTCCGCATCCCCATGCTCGTCCGCTACCCCCGCCTCTTCCCAAAAGGCCAAGTCCAAGATGCCATGGTCCTCAATATCGACCTCGCCCCCACCTTTCTCGACCTCGCCGGCGTAGCCATCCCCCCAGACATGCAGGGCGTCAGTTGGAAACAAGTCGCCGCAGGCAACAAACCCGCCAACTGGCGCCACTCCTTCCTCGCCGAATACTACAAAGAACTCGGCGACGCCCCCACCATGTATGGCGTCCGCACCCCCGACTCCAAGCTCATCGAATACCCCAACCACCCCGAGTGGACCGAGGTCTTCGATCTCGCCACCGACCCCTACGAAATCAAAAACCTCGCCACCGATTCCGCCGCCAAGGCGAAACTCGACCCCGAGCTCGCCGCCCAGATCAAAGCCATGAACTACACCATCCCCGCCGAAGCCAACAAACCCCGCCCACACCCCGCCAAACCGGACTCAAGTCATGACTGATCGCCTGTTCCGCTGTCATGCGGCGGCAAGAACCGGGAAACCGCCCACTTTGGTCCGGAAAACTCCGGGAAATTGAGCCTGATTTCGTGGAAAAACCTCTAGTTGTCGGACGAAATCATCCAGTCGTCGGGCGAAATCATCGAGTCGTCGGACCCAATCATCGAGTTGTCGGACGAACCCATCGAGTTGTCGGACGAAATCATCGAGTCGTCGGGCGAAATCATCGTGATTTTCCGGCCATTTTCCACCCCTCCGGGCAACAATGCGTTCTTCGGCGACCAAGCGGGCGCGAGTAACAACGCGAATAATAACGCCTTTTTCGGTTTCGGCGCTCGCACAACGAACATGACTGGCACGCAGGACTGTTACTTCGGCATCAATGCGGGTAACAAAACGACGAGTAGCTTTAACTCCTTTTTCGGTGCGGGCGCGGGGCAGCTTACGACTACGGGAGCGGGCAATACGTTTGTGGGCAACATTTCCGGCACGGGGAATACGAAGGGAGCAAACAACACCTTCCTTGGCGGCAATACCGGCAGCAGCTACACCACGGAGGCCCACAATACCTTGGTGGGAGATTCTGCGAATGGCGCGGCGGGAAATACCAATTCCACCGGGACCATCACGCTGGGCTCACTGGCCGGCAGCGCGACCCTCGATGGCAATGCAACTATCAACATCGCCGCGAACACCGGCGTGGCGCAGATGGTCAGCGATGGCACGAACTGGTTCAAGATTAACTGATAGCGGGAAGCTCCCGTTGAGGTCTCTTAGATCATCGTGTGCGGCCAGAAAATCACTGCGTCGTCCACGTTGGCGATCATCCGCACATGGCTGTCTTGCGAGATGACGAAGCCGATGACCTCCGGCTCCACCGAGCAAAGCCGATAGACCGAGCGGTGCCGGGTGCCGTCGTTTTGGACATTCCATGGGGTGATGTCGTGGCCATCGAGGTCATGGGCTTGGCCGACGAGGAATACGTTCCGGTCCACCCGTATCTCGCCGCCGAAGCCGATGAGGCAGAGGCGTTTGTCGAGGACGAGCGCGCCGTCCACCTGCATGAGATCGGAAAACAGGCGGGCGAGTTCGAAGAAAGCCTCCTCCAAGCGGTCGAGTTCGGCATCGCTGCTGTTGCGGAAGATTTCCCAAGCGGCGTCCACGGTGGAATGCTCGGGACAGAGTTGCCCCACCCGCCGGATGATCGCTTGGAGGAGGCTGCGGAAACGCATGCCGGAAACGTCATCGGCCACCGAGTATTTGCAGTCGATCCATTGGGTGGCGGCTTCGAAGCGCGGTGGATCGTCCGGCAGGATGACCATGCTGCCGCCGTGGCCGCTGGTGCGCACGAGGTTGATGATGCGTTTCACAAACTGCAGGGCGATGAGGTGGGCGAGTCCAGCATAGGCCGCGACATCCAGACTCGGTGGGAGACAGCATTCGATGAGGTCCTCGACCATTCTCAGGCGGTGGCCAGCAAAGCGCTCGTGCAATAAGCGCGACTGGAAGACATCCAGCCGGGGGCCGTGGAACTCGCGACCGCGCCACTCGGCGACTAGATTGTAGCCGTGGTAAAACAACAGCCAGCCGGGATCGCGGACGTGGATGATGGGGTAGGGGAGTTCTTTGCCCGTGGGCTTGCGGCCACCGGCGACGAGGTTCAACCAGCGCGGGCCGGTATTGAGAATGCCCCAGATGCGGACGCCCCGGTCCCGGTCCGGCCAGATGGCGACGACCGAGTGGAAAAAACTGGCGGCGGGGCTGAGGCGCTTGATCTCGTTGGCCGTCAGAGCCTTGGTCAGGGTGAAGCGCAGGGCGTGCGGACCGTCCGGCGGCCCCTCAGCGGCTAGGAATGCCTCGGGCGGCGCGATGAGCACACGTGCCCGGACGGCACGGCCCTCTTCTTTGAGCAAGCTCGCGGAGTAGAGGACGTCGCACACTTCCTGCAACTGCTCCGGGGTGGGGCCGTCGGACTGTGCGCCAAGGAGCTGCTGGAGCTGGGTGACGATTTCCGGCAGGCTGAGTCCGTTCGTAGCAGTGGGCATGGTGGGGAATGACTCGGATGAATTTGCAGGGAAGAGGTAGCTCAGGTCACTTCACGACTTTTCCACCCAGCGAGAGGATGCGGGCGTTGCCTTTGGCGGCTTCGGCCTCGGGGATGTTGCCATCGCGAACATACATCTGGGAGAGGCTGGTCCAAGCGAGCAGGTCGTTGGGCTGGAGGCTGACGGACTGGAGTCCGCAACCGATGGCTTCCTTGATCTGGCCGGTTTTCAGGAGGGCCATGCCGAGGGCGTGCCAGCCGTCGAAAAACGCGGGATCGAGGGCGACGCAGCGGCGGTAGAGGGCGATGGCTTCCTGGAACTCGCCGACAGCGAGGTGGCCGTTGGCGTCGTCGAAGTGGAGTTGGAGGTCGTCGGACATGGCATACCAAAGCGGCGACCGGTGAGCGCCGCCAGTTAGTGTTTGTAGAGTTGCTCGACCTTAGCGGCCTCGGTGCGGGTGGCGAGCCAGGAAGTGAAGGCGTTGGTCTCGTTGGTCTTGGCGCGGTTGGTGACCTCGGTGTCGATGCGGGTGGCGGCGTTGGGTTCTTTCACGACCTCGCGCTTGGCGACGTGGATGATGAAGGCGCGGTCGGACTCGGTGATGACCTCGGCGATGGCACCGGGATCGACATTGCGGGTGGTCTCGAAGAGGTTTTGCGGCTCCTTGGCTCCGTCCGGGCGGTAGGCGCTGGTGATGGCGGTAAAGGTGGTGGGCTCGGGGAGACCGACTTCCTTGGCGGCATCCGCGAAGGATTTGCCAGCAGTGAGGAGGGTCTTGAGTTTGGTGACGTCCTCGTTGGCGGCGGTCTTCATGGCCTCGGCGGCTTTTTCGGAAATGTATTGGGCGCGGGCGTCGTTGCGGGCTTCCTCGTATTTCTTGGGGCGGGATTTTTCCTCACCATCGAGACGGGCGATGACCCATTGGTTTTCCCCGACGGCGATGGCACCGGAGATTTTCGAGAACGGATCGGAGGTTTCCTTGATGGTGAAGAGTTGGTCGATCAACTTGCCACCACGGCTGGAGGCGCGGAGGCTGAGGTCGAGATCCTTGGGGGGAGAGGAGCGGGGGAAGAAGTCGGAGGTTTTCACTTCCCATTCGTTGGCCTTGGCGAGGTCTTCCAAACCGGCGCCTTTTTGTTCTTCGAGTTTGAAGAGGAAGTCATCGACCTTGGCATCCACCTCAAGCTGCTTGGCCCGGCGGGCTTCGGCCACCTCGGCGGCGTGCTTGGCTTTCTCGTCGGCCTTTTTCTTGGCGGCGGCTTTTTTCACGTCGTCACTGGCAGCGGCATCGACAATGGACTCGGGTGCGTCGTCGATTTTCGTATCCGGAGGCATGACCGGGGTGACGACGATGTAGGTGAACTTGCGGCGTGGCTCGGTGGTGAAGGAGTCGGAGATGAGGTCCCAATACTTTTTAATTTCCTCCTCGGTCGGTTGGATTTTGTCCTCGAAGGGGGTGAGGTCGAGCTTGGCAATCTCGCCGGTGATCTGTTGGTTTTCCAGAGCAAGGCTGGTGGTGACGGCATCGCGGCTGACGTGGAGGCCGGAACCGACGATGGAGTTGAGTTTCTTGAAGGCGAGGACATCGGACGCGAGCTCGCGGAGATCCTTCTCGGTGAGGCCGAGGCGGCCCATGCCCTTGTCGATGAATTCCCGGAATTTCTCCGCGCTGAATGTTTTATCCTGCCCCGTGAACGGGCGGAGTGTGCGGAGGTAGGAGGTGATTTCCTCTTCTCCCGGGTGGATGCCGAATTCATCCTTGGCGTCGCGGAGAATCATGCGGCCGACGAAGAATTTTTCCGGTCCTTCCTCGCGGGTGGTGGCACCAGAAGTGAGCATCCCGAGAAACGGATAAATGCTGTATTCCCCGGAGCTGGCGAGCGTTGACGCCAGCTCAAGCGGGCCGCTGCCGAGCGCGTGGTATTCCGTGTCGCTATAGGTGCGGCCAGCGATTTTCAACATCGGTCTGCCAGAGCTGTAATTGCCCATGGAGCCCCGACCGAGAAAGAAGAAACTGATGAAGAGGATCACGAAGATCACAATCATCAGGCCGGAATATTTGCGGAGGTTTTCAATCATGAAATGGTAGGGGTGCCCTTGCGGGTGCGCGGGAGTTAAATGGGTGAAGCCGACGCCATCAATGGAAATCCTGCGGCGGGGAAGGGGAGTGTCTCCATGAAGTCCGGCGTCTCAAGGCGAAATTGCGGCGGATTTGCACTGGGTTTCGAGAATGCCCTGCCAGATGCGGGTCGGGGAGGGTGGGGAATGGCCGGGATCGTAGCGCTTTCCGAGTTTCAACCAAGTGTCTGCCGGGGCGTCGGCGGGGGAGTTCGCAGGGCTGAAATTCCAGAGGATCAGGGCCTCGCCCTCGCCCCGCACGGTGAGGTATCCACTTTCGTTGGTGACCTCGGACTCGAAGGGGAGGAGCCACGCGCGGGAGGCGACGCTGGCGGTATCCCCGTATGGCGTGAGGACCAGTTGCCGCTGGTCTTCGATGTGGACGTGGGTGGGGGATTTGCTGCTGAGCGTCACGTGAAACGTAAGCGCGCCCGGTTTGTCTGCGAGGAAATGGATGAGCACCATGCCATCCTCCCTGGCAGCAAGCACGGTGCGGGTGATGGTGGTTTCCCCGATCCGATAGGTGCTGCGGACGAGGCCGTGCCGGGTCTGGATGGCGCGCTTGAAATCCGTAATCGCCGGGCCGTCTTTGGTATGCCAAGTGATCTCCAGATCCACTTCAGGAGAGGCGGTTTTCAGGAAACCGGTGAGCTGGGCGTGAAGGTCGTTTTCTGTCGTCGCGAAAACCAAGGGGGCGGCCGGCATGAAGCCCCGCAAACGGGTGATCTGGGGGTCATCGAGGACAAGTGCCGCGAGCCGATTGTTAGCAACCCCGAGGGCGTCATGCCAGGCAGTCGGCTCAGCAATGATTGCCAGCCAGTCCACATCACCCGCCGCCGCGGAACTGATGCAGACGAGCGCGAGACAGATTTTTAAGGGGATTCCCATTGCGGTTTCCGATTTCATTGCAGAACGGTCGGGAGATTGCAATCTCTCCCCGCAGGCCGGGCGTGAAGACATCTCGCTTGCCCGATCCTGCAAATCCGCGTTACTTCGTCCCTTCATGAACTTTCGTTGGTTGAACTCGGTGCTGTGGGGGAATTCGGTGGCCTTGGCTTGGATGTGGGGACTGGGGTTGTTTTTCAGCGTCCAGATGACCTTCATGTTCGGCTTGGGCGGCTTGCTGATGTTCGCGATTCCCAACGCGCTGGGGCTGATGTTGTTCGGTTTTCTCACGCAGAAGGTGGCGGCAAGCCAGGATGGCGGGCAGGAGTCGCTGGCGATATTTTTCGATAAGTTTTCCAGACCGTTCCGCCTGATCCTCTATATCTATCAGATCGTGGCGATCTCGCTCACGGTGTTCGCGCTGGTGAAATATCTGTTCATGCCGCTAATGTCCGAGACGCTGAACCACGCGCCATGGGCGCTCTCCGGACTCTATTTGTGCCTGATCATTTTCGTGATCCTTGCTGCCGGTTGTTTGTTTGGCGAGGAGGCCGGGATTCAAAAAATCAAGGTAAGCCATGCGCTGTTAGGCGGCTTGCTCCTGGTTTGCGTGGGGACCATCATTTTCGGCCTCAGGCCGCTGGCGCCGGAGCCGTTCAAGTGGACCGCGCCGTTTCCGGAGCAATGGATGGGGCCGAGTTTTTATGGCTACGCTATACCGCTACTGATCGGACTGTTAGTCGGCCCGTGGCTGGACCTGCAACATTGGCAGCGCGCGATCCAGATCCACCGCGAAAAAACCTCGATCCAGGCGAGCTACTTTTTCGGTGGCTCGATCTTTTTCCTGATGCTGCTGTTCCACGGTTGCCTCGCGTTCTGGGTGATGAGCACGAAGGATTATGACCTAACATCGGTCAAAGGACTTGATGGTTTCCAGTATGCACATGATCTCGTCACCCAATTCTTCAAGAATCATGCGGCAGTCGGCAGTGTGATGCCCTTGGCTTACTTTTCGTTCCTCGCCATCTGCGCACTAACGACTTTGGATAGCGGCTACATCGCACTCAAATGGTTCCTCGGGAAAAATGTGGAGAAAAGCGAGAACATGCTGATTTCGCTCATTCCCAAGCAAATCCTTGGCTCGCCCATTCCGACCTTTCTGGTGGTCGGGGTGATCACACTGATCGGGATTCTGGCGAAACTGGAGCTTGAGTATTTCATGGTGTTCTATGCCTCGTTTTTCGTCGGCTACGCGGCCTTGGCGATCGCCCGCTGTTTTGTTCCTAACTCGCAACAACCATTGCCACAGATCCGGATGTTTTCGATGGCTAGCATGTGCTTGGTGATATTCGCCTTCGGCTATCTGAACGGTCAGACCTCACTGCTGATTCTAGGATCCATCATGCCCTTGGCGTATGTGATCTGGCTGGTTGGCAAGACCGATCTCCTACGGGTTGTCACCGAGCGGGCGGGCGAGGTGATCGAGGCCGCGGCAGAAATCCCCGCCCTTAAAGCGATCGCGAAAACCGCCACCGTCGCCACTGGCAGGGACGTCAGCGCACCGCAGGACCATCACGCGTTGGCGGGGCATTTCGAAGGGAAATGGTTCGTCTATTCGATGATCGCCACCTACGCGGATACGAACTCCGTGGGTAATGTCTATTTCGGCATGTATGGCATGTATGTCGGGAAAACCCGTGAGTTGTTTTTTAATACCGCGATGCCGGACTTTGATCTCAAGACGACGAAGTTTTACATCCTTACCCGCTCCTTCGAGCATAAATTTGTCCGCGAGTCCCGTGAATTCGACACCATCACCGTGAAAATCAAGGTCGCGGAGTTCAATCGCAAGTTCTGTACGCTGGAGCACCAGATTTTCGGCTCGAGTAACGAACTCCTGGGCAAGGGCAAACAAAGCTTGTTGTTTGTTTCTAGCAAGGACTACAGCTTGCTGGATATACCGCCTGAAGTCTATACCGCCTTCATTAAATATACCTGAAATCAGGCTTGTAACAACGCCTCCCGATCAATCCCCCGCAGCTCGAATATCTTCACTAGAGTCTCCTCGATTAGATTGTTTGGACAGGAGGCTCCCGCAGTGATTCCCACTGTGACCGGACGGTCTTGGGCGAACAACTTTGAGTAATCCGAAGTCTTCTCCTCGCGGTGGTGTAAATCATAATGAACGATTTCCTCCAACGATTTAACACAACTTGAATCGCGAATGAAAAACGTGGGCAATTCAGGCTCCGCGATTTCCACCAAATGGGCGGTGTTAGAACTGTTGTATCCACCAACCACGAACAACAGATCCATCGGCTTGCGAAGCATATCGAACAGCGCGTCCTGTCGTTCCTGAGTGGCTCCGCAAATGGTGTCGAACATTTGAAATGATGCATCATTACCATCGCGGTCGATGATGGCTTGGCGGAAGCGGCGTTGGATTTCCTCGGTCTCGCTTTTCAACATGGTTGTTTGATTCGCGATGCCGACCTGCCGCAGATGAAGATCCGGATCAAAGCCAATCGAGTATTCACCCTCGAAGCGTTTTAAGAAACCATCCCGTTCGCCACCATTTCTTATATAATCACACACGAAATCCACATCCGCCAATGTCAGGACAATGAGGTAATTGCCATCACCATTCTCGCCGAGTGCCCGCGAGGCGGTAGCACGGGTTTCCTCATGGTTGGATTTGCCGTGGATGATCGAAGTGATGCCGTCTTTCGCATAGCCGCGCACCCGCCGCCAGACTTTCATCACGTCGCCACAGGTCGTATCGACCACGTAGCAACCGCGTTCCTCGACCTTGTCCATGAATGGCGTCGGCGCACCGAAGGCAGGGACTATCAACACATCATCATCGGTGAGATCATCATAACTTGCATCCATTTCCTGCCATGGCAGCGAGACAATGCCCATCTCGCGCAGATGGCGGTTCACATCCGGATTGTGGATGATTTCTCCGATGAGAAAAATGCGATTGTCGGGGAAAACCCGCCGTGAAGCGTAGGCGAGATCGATCGCCCGCTCCACACCATAACAGAATCCAAATTGCTCGGCCAACAGCACGGTGGTGTTGTTTACGGTGATTTTTCCGCCGCGATCCCGGAGCTTTTCCACGATCAACGAGTGGAAATGGACGGCCACCTCTGCGGCGACGCGCTCCATGACATCCGGGCGCCGGACATTGACCCTGGGTTTCTTCGCTTTGGCTACGATGTCACTCATCTGCGGCAAATATAGTCATGAAAGTGGTCGCATCCCAATCATTTTTGGCAGATACTACCGTGTAAATACTTGTAAACCCGGAAGAATTGAGTGACATTGGTAATGTATCCAGTTGTTATCAAACCCTCCTCTGGGGCGGCGTTTTTTCATGAAATCCATCCTATCGCGTGTCTTTTTCGCACTTTTCCTGGCCTCCGGGCTCGGGCACGGCGAGAGCATGTTGCAGTATTTCAACACAAGCTGGGCGGAAATCACCCGCAAGATGCCCGAACTCGCTGAGGCGGGATACCAATCGCTCTGGTTGCCGCCGCCGACCAAGGGCAGCGGCGGGCTCTCAGTCGGATATGACGTTTGGGATCGCTTTGACCTCGGATCAAAGGACCAGCGTGGTAGCACCCGCACGCGCTACGGCACGGAGGCGGAGTTGTTGGAAATGGTGCGGGTTGCCCATCGCTTCGGTATCCGCATTTATTTCGACAATGTGATGAACCACAATGCGTTCGATGTGCCGGGCTACAATGCCTCCACGCCCATCGACATCTATCCCGGCTTCGTTGCTGAGGATTTTCACCTGCGTCGAACCGAGGATGGGTTTTATCGAAAATGGGATAATACCCGCGATTGGAACGACGCCTGGCAGGTCCAGAATCTCGGCTTGGCGGACCTCATCGACATTTCTAACGAACCCGGCAGCACGAACATTAACCATGGCTCCTACGAGGGCGACACGATCCCGAAAATCAAATTCATCCGTCACCCGAACAACCCGGAATACTATTGCTACGATGCTTCGGGAAATTACGTCGGATTCGGCACGGGCAATGGCCTGACCACGGCTTACCTCAACGCCCATCCCGAGGTTTATTCCGAGCGGGTCGAGGATATGCTAAACCGCTCAGGTCGCTGGGAGCTTGACCGGACCAAGGCGGATGGCTTCCGACTCGATGCGGTGAAACACACGCCCGCCGAATTTTTCGGCGCGACTTATGGTGCAGACAAGGACTCAAGTGACTACGGCTATATCGGCCAAGCACAGCGCCAATTCAATCTGACTCGTGGATTTTCCGATGCGAACCACCGCGACTCGGTATTCAACACGGAGGCCCCGCGCGACGACGCCATGATGTTCGGCGAGCACCTCGGTCAACCGCCCGCCTACGGATCCTACATCGACGCCGGAATGCGGCTGGTGGACAATGATTTACGGTCCAATCTGAACAATGTCCTCGGCAATCCGTCATCCGGTTTGCAAGATTATCAATTTGCGGGACACGGCGGATTTTCTGATTCGGTCACGGTCATGCACGCACAGAGCCATGACAACGATTATGCCTCACGCCGCGAACTGCAACATGCCATCTATTTCACCCGTGCCGGGATTGGCTTGGTCTATACCGACGGCAATTTCCATGCCGAGACCCTCGGCGAAAGTGGCGGTGCATTTCCCCGTCATGCCAACACTTCGTTCCTCGGGCAATGGGGCGACTCACGCATTCCGAATCTTTTGAAAATCCATCAGGACTTCGCACGTGGATCGCAAAAAGGCCGAGCCGGTACCGCCGATCTCATTACCTACGAGCGCGTGGACAAGCGCGAAAGCCCCGGCATGAGCGATGCCGCCGGAACGACCATGTTGGTGGCCATCAATGATAATTACTCATCTGGCGTCGGTTTAACGGGTGGCACTTCATTTCCAGCCGCTGCCGGTTTTGGTGCGGAAAACTCACCTAACACCGGTGATGAATATCTCTATCAATATGCCCGCGGCTATGGCAGTCAGGTCGGATTCTACAAGTATGCCTCGGACCTTGCCTCTGTCACGGTGCCATCCGGCAGCTACTTCGTCTTCGCTCCGCGCACCCCGGAGGATTCAGATCTTTGGAAAAACCCGGGAGGTTCCCCGATCACGATCTATCAAAACGGTCAACCGGCCGGCACCCTCGCCGTCACCCGTCGCGATGGCCCCGATGGCGACCCCGCGTTCAATCCTTATGGCGTTAGCGATCCGGTTACTAATGACTTTTCCTATCAATATACCATTCCCCGCATCACCAGCGCCAGCGACCTGCGCTTTGTCGTCCGGGCCGATGGTTCGGCAGAAAATATTTTACTGAAACTCGATGGCGGCATTGACCTGAATGGTACGCGTCCCACCGGCAACACCGATCCACGTTTCCGCGACAATCCGCCTGCACTATCGACCGATGTTTTCCTCGGCTACGAGCAACCGATTTTCGTGAAACGCACCGGCCCTGAGAAATTCGCGGCAGTCAACACGGCACGCAATACCATCGGCTCGTTAGGCTCGGAAACCTACACGGTGGGCGGTCCCGTGGTCAATGGCAGCAGTAACAATCCGCAATTCACGGATACGTCCTCGTTTGTCTATCATGACCCAGCAGGCACCGCGCCGGATGGCGGACCCCAGCTTGACAACACCGGCGCGGGTCTTGAATTTTGGGTCAAGACCAACTCAGGGCTCGATGGGTATAAAGCATTTCTTTATTACACTAACGACGGCAGCAATCCCGAAGGTGCGGGCGGTGAGGGGACCGGAACAACCAAGACGATGGAGCTGCCATACAATGCAGATTCCGGTGGCGGCAGTTGGTTCAAGGCTATTTTAAGTCCTGTTCCCACGGGCACGCTCAAATACAAAATTAGTTCTATTAGGGAATCGGCGGGTGGTTTTCCACTATCCAGTGTCTATCCGTCCGGGCCGGATTCGATCATTCGTAAATCGCGCATGATGACGGTTTTCAATATCAATCATTTCAACGCAACTACGGTTGTCAACGCACCGCACAATGACTATGGGGCTACGGAAACTGGATTGTCTGAGGGGTATCATATACTTCGTGCCCGTCCTTTCCTGAGTCGTTCTGGTAAAACCTCTCTCTATAACACCTTCACCCAAACTTTTTACTACGACGCCGCCTCACCTTCAGGCCAGATTGTCTATCCGACCGGAGACGGCCAGACCATCGGTGGTAGCGAATACGGATTGGTCGTGCGGGCCGACAGCTCGACTTCCGAAGTGTGGTATAAAATCGTCGATGGCGATGCGAGCAATGACGACGCGGCGACTCTCGCTGCCAATGGCAATGGAGTCTGGGTCCAAGCTTCCGAAATTACTCCCAGCGCCACGGTGGTCCCGGCGAATGCGACATATACCCGCGAGTATCGTTTTAACTATGTGAACATCCCGGCTACAGGCAACGCTACCATTCTCGTCCGGTTGAAGGAAATCAGCTCGTCGGCGGATAACTCTCTAACTGACACGGCGGGCCATTTCACCACATTAACCCGGACCGTGAATACCGCAGGTCCGGATTTCAGGATGTTCATCGCTTATCCGCCCGCCGATGGCAGCGCGATCAATGATGACTACACCGTCAAAGCCTATTTTTCAAAATCTCTCGCCACCGGCCTCAGCGATGCGGCGCTCAAGGCCCGTTTCATCGTGCGCTACGGAGCTGATGACTCATGGCCGGGCAGCGGACAGGCGCTCGACGCCTCCGCTTTGACGATTATTTATAATGAAACGGCGGACTATCATGCCCTCGCATTCAAGTTGCCGAATCTCTATGACGGACGCCCGGATTTCCTCTATCGGGTGGAGGTCACCCATGATCGTCCCGCGCCCGCTGCGGATCTAACCGCCTCGCGCCGGGTGAAATTCCTCCCCAGCACGAAGCCCCGCGTGACGATCCTCCAGCCCCAGGAAATCGACAGCGACGGCAAACAGGTGCAAATCATCCTCCCCGACGGCCCTGGAGCGGATACGCTTAACTATACCGTCCGGGTGGAGACGGATATACTAACAACCTCGGTCGCGCTTGGTTTCACCCTCGGCAGCGGCACCCTTGTGCCGGTGGATGCGGACTCGGTCACAGCGGGCATTCAGCCGTTCTTTCAGGGTTCGAGCGCGTTCTGGGATTTCACTTGGGCGATTCATGCGCCGGGTTCCTATCGACTACTCGCAACCGCCACCTCACCCAGCGGCTCTAACACTGACAGTCGTAGTGCGACAGTTATCACCCGTGAGGTAACAGTAGATAATCCCAATGACAACGACGACGACGATGACGGTCTAGCGGATATTGATGAAGGCACACCTACACCGCTGCCGAATGGGTTCCCGGTCAACGACCCCCGATACAAGCCCAATTCCGAATTATGGACCAACGACGATGTCCACGTTCACTATAGTTATGGCAAATCCAACCCATTGCTGCCTGACAGCGATGGCGATGGTTTGCCTGATGGGTTAGAAGTCGGCTGGCGCACACCAGGCTCAGGCACCAATGTCGCTACCGATACGAACGGCGACGGCTTCCCCAATTTCATCGCTGATCTCGATCCTCCGTTCTACAACACTCTGGACAATTACGGAAAAGTGCCCGGAGTGAACTCCGCCAGCGAGGGGGGAGACCGGGCCAAACTTGTCCGTGGCAGTACCACTGATCCGAACAATCCGGATACAGACGGAGATGGAATTCCCGATGGGATCGAGGACGCAAATCACAACGGCTGGGTTGATGGCGACGGCAATCCGCTCGCGGCGACCGCGCTGCCTTCATTGTCACGAAATTGGCCCAATGGCGTGCGTAATCCGGGGGAGCACTGGACCGAGACGGACCCTAACAACCCAGACACTGACGGTGACGGACTCTCGGATGGCTATGGCGAAGATAAGAATTTCAATGGCAAAATCGATGGTGACACTAACAATGATCGCATCTGGCAAGTCGGAGAAATTTGGACCGAAACTGATCCGCTCAATGCGGATACGGATGGCGATGGATTACCCGATGGCTGGGAGGTCCGCTATGGCCTGAACCCGCTCGACAACGGGACCGTGGCCTTTGATGGCAGCACCCCGAACCCGCGTAACGGCGCGTCAGGTGATCCTGACGGTGATGGATTGACAAATTTGCAGGAATTTCTGGCAGGCACTGATCCCACCGTGAATAACTCCGTAATCCTCAAACCCGGTAAGGAAATTCTTATTGGGCCTGTAGCTGATGCGGATGCCATCGTTCGTGGTGCGGTGACCAATCGTCAGGAATTCACCGATTGGAAAGCCGATGATCTATTGGTGTTGGACGAGTTTGAAGGAGATGGCACTAACAATCAAGGCGGTGACACCTATCTTGCGAATGATGGCTTCGACAGTTCGCGAGACATCGTGGCATTCTATGCCCGTGATGGTGGCGACCCGTCGGTTGGCGGGACTGGCGATTTCTACTTCAGAGTGGATCTACATGATTTAAAAGCCCATGCGGAAGAGGGAAACCTTGATCTTTATGTGGTGATCGATACCGGAAACCCCTTGGTCGGCGAGTATGCGTTACCAGACGAAGTGGATACCGGCACTCAGATGCGCTGGGAGGCTGTAGTTGCGGTCTATCAGAACAACACCGGCGCGGTTTTTGTCGATACCAACCATGCGAGTAACACGACGTCAATCAATGAAGACCTCACGGCAAAAGGAGTTGTCCGCCGTGATCAAAACACGGCGAATGGTTTCAAGAAGGCATACTTCGACAGCAAACTGGATGCAGTGGAGTTCTCCATCAGCCGCCAGGCACTGCTTGATGCCGGCTGGCTTGGCGATCCTACGACGTTGAATTTCCAAGTGTTCAGTACGAAGGATGGAACAAAAAACAGTCCGCAGGGTCCGGGCGACATCGGCGGACGTTCGGATATCCGGGATACAATTTATGATGACTGGATCGCCGAGGATTACTGGCGCGAGCAAAGCTATATCAGCCAGAACAGCGAACTCCGCACATGGTTCAACTACATAGGACCGGATCGAGGCAAACGGGCCAAGGTGATGTTGCTCACCCATGGGAATGAACCGATGTTGACGGGTTCGGAAATCCAAGACCGCATCAATGACAGTGCCGGCGCGGGCTATTACAGGATGCTGGATGCTCATGATGCGTTTGGTGTAAAAGTCGGTTTGCACATCACACCGACTCTCGCCTCAGCCATTCAGTGGGCGGCTGTCGATCCCGCCGCAGGCAAGCCGTGGCGCGACGGCCCAGCGTTCAACCAGCGTCTCAGCAGCATGATATCCAAGGGAACGGTAGAAATGATTGCCTCTACCTTTGCGGACTCACCGATGCCGTATTTCAGTCAGGCTCAATTAAATGACAACGTCGCGCTTTCCAACCGGACGCTTGGCTCGATTTATGGAGCCGCACCGTCATCTAGGGTGTTCTGGATTCCTGAACGCGTCATCGACGAGGGGGTGCTTGCGAAGGTGAACGGCCTTGGCTACACCCACGCGTTCGTCGATCAATTCCGCCATATCTTTGATCGCTTCGGGCGTTCCAGCGCGCTGCAAGATGATGGTTATCGAGTGAATCGGATCAATGGTTTGAATACCTTTGTTATTAATGATCAGGCATCTGCTTTCCGTTTCCGCAATACTGATGATGGACTTGATATCAATCTACGCCAGTTGCTATCCCGCAAGGCTCGGAGTGGTGAACAGCACCAGTTGCTAATTTTATATAGTGACTGGTCGGACTTCCGCACTAAGGCCAATGCCGATGCTTATGATAAGAACATCGCATGGCTGGCTAGCCGTCCGTGGATTCAGATCGTCGGTCCTGATGAAGTAGCGGCGGGCAAAGTGGATCTATCACTTCCACCAGACGGCACGGGTGATCAGTTTGCCTCGCTTGATCGGGGAACCACCACCTTCGGGCGCAAGCTAGGTCCGCTCTGGGTCGATCACGCTGCGGAGGGCAATTATGATTTCTGGTGGTTCGGCTCATCCCAGGAAGAAAGCTTACGTGATAAGATTTTTGAAATCCGTCCCGGAGTTCCGATCAATCGTGTCGGCGATAAATTCTTCGGCGTCCAATCCTTCGGCGGCGTTGGTTCTGGGATCACTAGAGATGCTTGGGATAATGTCTCGGCTTTGCCTGACACCGCGCTAGGGCGCCTCGGTCGCGGCACTTATCACGCTTCCGGTTTCCTCGCTGGTTGGCACAGTGAGGATAACTCTGACCTCCGCACCTATTCGACCGGCACATTCCTATATCCAGATACCAGCTATGACAATCTAGCTGGCTTTTCCAAACAGGCACAATCCCAAGCACGTTTTGCGAGTATCTATCAACATGTCGCCGCCTGGGCCACGTCACCTCCCACATCGCCACAGGCCGTGACGGCGGATGTGGATCTCGATGGGGAAAACGAATATATCCTGAAAAACTCCAAAGTCTTCGCGATCTTTGAAGCAAGTGGGGGGCGTTGCACCAACGCGTGGTCGCGGGATGTCGTCACTGGAAAGGTGATGCAAATCGTCGGCAATCCGCTATCCGCATCCGGCAGTGAAAACGAAAACGAAGGTGCCTCGAACCGCAACACCGATGGTACCATCCTCGCCCGCCGCACCTCGGCATTCAAGGACTGGTGGGCCGTGAACAGCGGCGGCGGTACGAATCAATTTGTAAATTCACTCTACACCGTGACCGCGGCCCCCTCGGGTATCGGTTGGACATTTACGTCGCCCGGCGGCGCGGTCGTCAAAACGATCACTCTCGCCGATACGGCGGATAAATTGGTCGCTGCCTATACGCTCGGAGCCGGATATACCAAACTCTTTGTCCGCTTCGGACTAGGACCGGATCTCGATGATTTGATCGTTCATGGCCAACGCGGGTTGAATCAGTTGACGTCACCGACCGCAGTCACTATTTCTAACACGACAGCCTATGGTTCCGCCACCGCCAGTGTCGGGCTTGATTCAGCCGTTAGCTGGCAATCCACTGCGACTGATGACGATTTAAGTGCGTATGACACACTCGTCATGCGCAATCAATCACTGGCCCAGCAGGTCGAGGTGGAAAGTCAAAGTACGAACTTCACCGTTTCCCTCTCGCTTTCCACTCAGGTCTTGGATGCTGATGGCGATGGGCTGCCAGCCGACTGGGAAATCACGAACAATCTCAATGATGACGATGCGACTGGCGACAACGGAGCTTCTGGCGATCCTGATCACGACGGACTCAGCAATTATATCGAATGGCTCGTCGGGTTGAATCCACATTTGGTTGATAACTCGGCCTTCCCCAAGCTATCTATTGAAAAAATCTCCAGCGGCTTCCGATTGACATTCCCCACGTTGCCGAATCGCCAGTATCAACTCCAGACATCAACAACATTGGGGGACTGGCACACCTTTGGCTCACCACTTATCACCGCCGCCACGGCACAACCTGCAACTTTCCAGATGGATGACACCACCGTCCAGCCCAAGCGCTTCTATCGGATGCTTATCACCCGCGCGCCCTGAACATGCCCCACCTACCGATGAAAACGCACCGCTCAATCATCGTAATAATTGGATTTTTGTTGTTAGGCTCTGGAATTGGATTCGCCTCGCTGCCGAATGCCTGGCACATTCCCGACAACTCGATCGCCAGCGGAAACGGCGGCACTACGCCGACGATGCGGAATCCGCGGGTCGAATTCGGCAATACCGGCACGGTTCGGATATTTTCGGGTTTACAAAAGTTTGGTAACGGCTTCGGCACGGCGGATCAGAATGGCGGCACCGTTTATTACAAGTCGGAAGATCAGTCCTCATGGAATACCGTAAGCCTATCTTTCCATACGAATGTGGGCAACGACCAGTATTGGTATGCGGACATCAATCTCGCCAATATCACTGCCAATAAGGTTCTCCAGTATTATATTGGTCTGACATTCAACGCGGGGCCTGCTGAAAATTCCTATATCTATGGCGGCGGTGATCAGGGTGGTTCCCACGTCACCACCAACAATGCCACAGCTACGGCCTCACCCTATACCGTTCGCAATCGTCCGGCTTGGGTATTTCACTCGAACAATCGAGTGATCAATGGGACCAGCGTGCAGTTCTGGTCGAAGGTGGGCTACATCACCGATCCCAATATATCCACCACCCGCTGGGCTAACAGCGGCGCGGTTTACTATACCACCGATGGCACGACTCCGGCAGGCTCGCTTGGGGTGGCTTCAGGCACCACTCAGGTTGCGCTTTGCGCATACGATCACCCGGAGAGTAACAACCAAGGTAGTCAGAGTTCCGCAGGGACGGCAATGTGGTGGGTCGCCACGGCTCCAACGCTGCTTCAGGGCGTTGCAATCGGTGGCACGATCAACTATAAAATCGGCTTTTGGAATACAGCGAACAACGAGGAGAAATTTGCCGATTATCAGGCTGGGACGCCGAACCAGATCTACACGTTCAGCAACGGAACTCTTGGCGAGCCGTCTCTCACAGTGAACGGACTGAATGGAAATTACACGACCACTCATGTATTCATAGACGAGGTCGCAGCGGATTCAAAGCCACTCACTATCACGTTTGCGCCTGGCCAGGCGAACATCACTTCGGCGGAAATTTTCACCAATCTAAACCGCCGTGACCGTGCGCAGTTGGATGCGAATGGAGATGGCATTGAGGACGGCATCAAACCACCAGATGGTAATAACGTGACAGTAGGGGATAATAACTATTTCACCGCATATACAATGACGGATGTCGGCGGTGGAAACTACACACTCACCTTGAATGCCACCAAAACTGGGGCTTACCGCCTCACCGCGCGGTGGAAAGTCCCGGGGGATACGACTTGGCACTGGTATAGCACCGCCGGTCGCCGGGATCATGCTATCGTCGTTTCACCGGTGGATTCCAGAAACATCAGTCTCTATGAAACGAACGTGCTCACGATCGAATCCAGCGACAACACGCCGGGCGATTCGAGTGATGATTTCGCGAACCGCAGCACTTTCGAGGATCTTTACAATGCACCTAACGCCCCGCATAACTCCAATAACCGCTGGGATTTGGATTATTTAAAAAATCTGGGATGTAATTGGGTCTGGTTTCAACCGATTCACCCCATCGGCGTGGAAGGCCAGAGCTACTATCCGGGTAGTCCGTATGCGGTTAAAAACTTTTTCGAAATCAATCCATTAATGTCCGTTGGCAACACCCGTGAATCCGCGATGCTGGCATTCCAAGGTTTTGTGAGCGCGGCAGACAACAAGGGGGTTGGCGTGATGCTGGATGCACCATTTAATCATACCTCACCTGATGCCGAAATTGCCACGACCGGAACAGCATTGTTCGGTGGCACAGCGACCACCGAAATCCGCAATCAGGAGGCCCGGTTTTTTTCTTTATCGGGAAACTATGGTGCACGAGCGTCCAACCCCGGTAACATTGCCACCGCCCCGGACCGTGGAGATTTCGGAAAATGGAGCGATGTCCGCGATGTGTTTTTCGGCAACTATTCGGCCCTGGTCAGTTTAAACCCTCAGGACAATGGCAACTATAACAACGAAGGTGATTTCTTTGACTTCAATGGCGCAAATTTTACCAACGACGCGGTCACCCGCAACGTCTGGAAATACTTCGCCGAGTATCCTTTGTTCTGGCTGGGTAAAACCGGGGTTCCTGAAGGCGCTGATATGGCCACACAGACGAGCAAAGGCATCGACGGACTGCGTGCGGACTTCGGCCAAGGCCTGCCACCTCAGTTGTGGGAGTATATCATCAACAAAACCCGCACACGGAAGTGGAATTTTGTTTTCATGTCGGAATCGCTCGACGGCGGAGCGGTCACCTATCGTTCGAATCGCCACTTTGATATTCTCAATGAGAACATTGTGTTTCCTCTAGCCAGTGCCACCACGCCCGTGGACTACCGCAACATTTTTGATTCGAGGCGAAGTGCTTACGGACAGGGGTTGGTTTTGTTGAATGACACCTCGCATGACGAGGAGAGTTATACCGACCCGTTTCAGGCACTGGTCCGTTATGCTGTGGTGAACACCGTGGATGGCGCGCCCTTGGTTTTTCCCGGTCAGGAACTCGGTATTTCCCGCACCTTTGGCTATCAGCAATATGAGATCAACTTTGGCAAACAGATTGCCCACTTCAAAAAATTCAACTCGATGATGCCCGCGTGGAACGACACGAACTACGGCAATGATCAGCTCTACCCGGTCTATGCTGGCATTGGCCAGGCCCGGAATTTTAGCCGAGCCTTACGCTCGTCGAACCGCTACTATCTCGACCAAACAGGAGGAGGCGGCACTCATGGAAAAATATTTTCCGTCGCCAAATACGAAACCAAAAACGCCGCTCCTGCGGTTTCTGATATCGTATTCGCCTTTGCCAATGTGGACCGTGATTACACGGGCGCTGGTAATTTCAATGTCAATCAGGATACCGATGGCAATGGCGTGAACGATTATGGAATCAAGGCGGGCCGTTACTATAATGTGAAAAACATCGCCGCCTACACGGGCATTCACTCGAATCGCCGGGACATCTGGCAATGGCGAGTGCCACCTTATGATGAGGCCGCCGCGGCTCAGCCTCGTCTTGGCTCGGATATACTAGCCAATGGAATTTATGTTTCCATGAACAAGGTGCCGACCACGAACGCCGATTGGTCCACCGCGCCTTATGAAGCACAGTATCTCAAGCTTTATGATGTGACGCCGCCACCGACACCGGTCTCGCCGAATCCCGATCTATCCTTGTTTGGCACGGTTATAGGGAATCAGGTTACCTTCAACTGGAATGCGGCGAGTGATGTGGAGGGTGGAGTTGCTGGTTATTATTTGCAAATCGGGACCACACCGGGTGGTTACGATGTGTTCAATGGCTCTGTCGCCACTAACAGCAAAACGGTCACGGCGGCCTACGGCACCACACTCTATGCACGTGTCCAGCAGATCAACAATGCCGGCATCTATGGATCATACAGCAGCGCCTCAGCCGGCGTTCTGGTTCTTAATCCTGCGTCTGATGCCGATGGCGACGGCCAGTCCAACGCTGCCGAATTCACTGCTGGCACCAATCCTCTCTCCGCCATCTCTGTGTTGAAAACCACGGCCATCGGCGTGGTCGCCGGGGATGTGAATGTCACGGCCGCCACCGTTTCCGGGAAAACCTATCAGCTCGAAACCAGCACCTCGCTGGGGACGCAATCTTGGACCAGTATCGGAGCGCCAGTCATCGCCACCGGTCCGTCCACCATTTTCACCCACACTGGCGGGGCGGGGGATGTGAAGCGGTTTTACCGGGCGCGGGTGGTACCTTGATTTGCGAATACTGCGGTGTATGTGGTGAATATCGCAGCAGCATTTTCGGCTGTGGAATTTGATTTCCCGGCTGCAATCTCCAACTATGCTTGGCCATGGCCCGACCGAAGCCCGCGATTATATTCATCTTCATCACGCTGTTTCTCGATATTTTTGGGATCGGCGTGATCGTGCCGGTGTTGCCAAAACTGGTGGAGCAATTGCAGGGAGGAAATGTCCAAGCCGCCGCCCGTTCCGTGGGTTGGTTGGGGGCATTGTATGCGCTCATGCAGTTCGTGTTTTCCCCAGTAATGGGCAGTCTATCAGACAGGTTCGGCCGACGGGTTGTAATTCTGACCTCGTTGTTTGGCTCCGGCCTCGATTATCTGTTATTGGCGTGGGCACCAACGATCGGTTGGCTCTATCTGGCGCGGATCATCTCCGGGATAACGGCGGCGAATTTCACCGCAGCGAGCGCCTACATCGCAGATGTCACCCCACCGGAAAAACGTGCGGCAGGCTTCGGCATGATCGGTGCGGCTTTCGGGCTGGGCTTCATCGCGGGACCGGCGGTTGGCGGTTTGTTAGGTTCCTATGGCTTGCAGGTGCCGTTTTTAGTCGCTGCCGGGATCACCTTGTTGAACTGGCTTTATGGTGCTTTCGTGCTGCCGGAGTCACTCGCGCCGGAGAACCGTCGGCCCTTTCATTGGTCTAGCGCGCATCCGCTGAAGGCGCTGGTGGCCCTGCGCCGCTGGCCGCTGGTGGCGGGACTGGCAGGCAGCCATTTCCTGATCATGATTGGTGGTAATATCTATCAATGTCTATGGGTGCTCTACACGGGCAGTCGCTATGGGTGGAATAGTAAACAAGTGGGTTGGTCGCTGGCTTTGGTCGGCGTGATGGCGGCAATCGTCCAGGGCGGGCTGGCCGGGCGGATATTGAAAATCATCGGGGAGCGGCGGGGCGTGTATGTTGGGCTGTTAGCGATGACGGTGGCGATGGCATGTTACGGGGCCGCTACCGAGGGCTGGATGGTCTATTGGATCATTCTGATAGGATCCTTGGCGGGCATCGGTTCGCCCGCCACACAATCGATCATATCCCAAGCCGTGCCGGCTGATGAACAGGGCGCGGTGCAGGGCGCGTTGAACAGCATCACTAGCATATCGGGGATCATCGCGCCGTTGTTATGGACCTCGCTTTTTTCGTGGGCTATGGCATCGGGGCGGAGCGAGTATTTGCGGGGGCTGCCATTTTACGGGGCCAGCATCGTGGCGCTTGCTGCTGCGGCACTAGCGTGGCGGGCGTTTCAACAAGCGGGAGCACCGCTCACCGGAAGGCAAGCATGATCGAAGTTGAATTCTTATTCGCGCTCACAAACCCGGGATCCGAGAAAGCTTTGAAACTGGAAGTGGAAATGGCCGCGCTCCCGTGGCGGGCAGGCTATCAGCGGCGCGGGTTCATTACTTTCAAGGCGGATGGAGCATTTTCTCTGGCGGCACTGAACGCTGAACTTGCATGTGCGAGGCGGCTTTGTTTATCGTTAGGAAAATTTACCTCAAGAGAGGCGGCGTTGGGACGGGTTATCGCTATCCAACCGAATGCAATCATCCACCATGCTCGTTTTCACGAGCGGAAAATGCAGGGTGTGAAACCTGATTCGCCGTTAGAAATACCAAATCCCGGAACGATCATCGGCACGGTGGTGGAGCTGGCACCCGACGAGTTTTGGGCGGGGTTGCACCGCCAAACTGCCCGCACCAGTCCTGATCCAGCGGGGGATTCCGGGATCGAAATGCCGCCGCATTCGCCATCGCGTGCGTGGTTGAAGCTGGAGGAAGCCACGCGATTTTTTGGGCTGAAATTCACGCCGCGTGATCTCGTGGTGGAACTCGGTTGCGCACCCGGCGGAGTGGTGCTTGCGCTGCTAGAGCGCGGGGTGCCGGTGATTGGTGTGGATCCGGCAAAAATGGCTCCCGTCGTGCTCGCTAGTGCCATCCAAGGACGTCAGGACGCGCCTGTTGGTCAGCCATGGTTTTACCACTGCCGCAAGCCTGCGGCCTTGGCGAGCAAGCGCGATCTCGGGCAGGGCGTCACATGGTTCATGTCGGACATGAATCAGTCACCAGAAGTGGTGCTCAAGGAATGCGCCCGATTTTGCCGGATGGCCCCTAGCATCCGGGGCGTGCTCATCACCTTGAAACTAACTGATATCATGCAGGTGGCGGACAAGGCCGCATGGGTTGCCGCTCTATCTGACATGGGATTCAAAAACATCCGCCTCCAACAGCTCGCCGTCCATCACCGGGAATTTGCGCTGTTAGGATTATAATAGCGGACTTTCCTCAAGGCCGTTTCTGCCGTTGGTCGAGCCAACAATCCGGGTCCGCAGGAACCGGCTTGCCAACTTCATCGACGGAATGAGTGAACAGATAGTGCCATACGGCTTCATGCACATATTTTCCGCTGGCATCCTTCACGGCCGCGCCACCGGGGACGACTGAGCTGTGCGCGCGCTGGTGATCACCCTTCACGTCGGCAGCGGTGGTAAGGCGGCGGGTGTTGCCGTAGGGCGGGACGGCTTGATCGACGTTCACGATGGGGCCGTATTGCTGCAAATCCATCATCTGCCAAGAACGGCGGTAATGGTCGCCGATCCAGCCGTCGTCGAGCACATGGGAGAACGCGAAAATGCGGTTTCCCGGTGTGGCGGACGGGAGCTTCTGCCAGATTTCATACTGGTCGCGTGGGCCGGAAAACAGCACGACCCGGTCCACCTTGACCGCCTTTGCCATGCGTGCCGCCGTGGTCGAACCGTGGGAAACGCCCGATAGAATCACCTTGTCCCAGCGCAGGCCACCGCCATCTGGGGTTAGAAATTGATGCCATCCGCCCAGGGGATTCTCATGGTCCAGCCATTTTACGAATTGGTAGGAACGGCCCATGATGCTATCAGGTCCGGGGATGTCCACCGCCTTGCTGACATCCTTACCGGTTGCCGCTTCCAGTCGGATGTTTGATAGAAATAGATCATCCTGCGGCGGCGGGCCGGCGTAAAGTTTACCAAACCAGCCGTTCGCGTAATGAACCTGAATCGCGTTGAGGCCGTAGCTGGAAAGTTTCCCGAACAGCTCGGCGTTGTAGCCCATCAGCCAGATGACGAGCTTGCCCTGAGAGGGTGCGCGGGTATCCACGCAAGCATGCTCGATGTCCTGGGGCTTGCCGCCTTTCTCCAGCAGGAAACCGATTTCCGGATGCGCTTTGGCCTGTGGGTCGATCTGACTGGCGCGGGCGCTGAGATCAAAGCGCTGGGGGGCGGCGTTGAGACTAACAATGGCAAGGAGCGTCGATATTAAAACGGCAGATGTGGTGCGCATGGAGCGGGGCATGGGTTTCAGCGGATGAAACGTAATGAAGCGAAGAATCCTTTCCTTGTCTGCTGAAAGCAGCATGTAAATGTGCATGATTGCTAATCAGGCGAGACGCAGCAACCACGTTTGGAAATTTGGCGGATGCGGTCGATGAGGCCGGGTCTGCTTGAAAGTGGCCGCGATGGTGATTTCTTCCGCAACTTATTAGCGTTCTCATTCACACCTCGCTACGCGGGCGAGATGAATCTCGCGGTCCGTGGGCCGCGGTCATGGCTGAAATGAGTTTAAACTCCGCGCGGTGATCTCGGATTTCACAGCGGTAATGAATTCTTCCAATGTCATGGTCACCAGCTCCTCGGTATCGCGGCGGCGGATCGAGATGGTGCCTTCATCCACTTCCTTTTGACCGAGAACGATCATGTAGGGCACGCGGTCGAGGCGGGCGAGGCGGATTTTCGCCCCGACTTTCTCGTTCGTGCGGTCGATGGCGACACGGACTCCGGCGTCGGCGAGCTGGGCGGTGGCGGCTTCGGCGGCTTCCAAGGTTTTTTCGGAAATCGGGATGACGCGCACTTGCTCGGGCGCGAGCCAAGTTGGGAATTTGCCCTCGAAATGCTCGATGAGCAGGCCGGTGAAGCGCTCTAACGAACCAAATGGTGCGCGATGAATCATCACCGGGACGTGCTGCTGATTGTCCGCGCCCACGTAGCTGAGATCAAAGCGGACGGGCAGATTGTAATCGACTTGCACCGTGCCTAACTGCCAGTCACGACCGATCACGTCCTTGACCACGAAGTCGATCTTTGGGCCATAGAACGCAGCCTCGCCGAGTTCCTCGGTGTATTCCACACCGAGCGTTTGGACGGCTTGGCGGAGAGCCGCTTCCGCCTTGTCCCAGTTCTCCGCGGAGCCGACGTATTTGTCCGAAGTCGGATCACGGAGGGAAAGCCGGACGCGGTAGTTATCCATGCCGAGCGTGCCTAACACTTTTTTCACAAGATCCAGACAACCGGTGACTTCCGCAGCCACTTGGTCCGGCGTGCAGAATAAGTGGGCGTCGTCCTGCGTGAAACCACGGACGCGGGTCATGCCGCCGAGTTCGCCGGATTGCTCCCAACGATACACGGTGCCGAACTCTGCAAGCCTAACAGGCAGATCGCGGTAGGAGTGGTGGTCGCTCGCGTAGATCTTGATGTGGTGCGGGCAATTCATCGGCTTGAGCAGATAGCCCTCGTAGTCGCCCTTTTCGAGGCCATTGAGCAAAGTCGCGCAGGTAGCATCCTCGTCGGCGAGTTTTTCTAACACGTCGCGCTCGGCGATGGCGGGATACTGACTTTCCTGATAGTAGGGGAAATGGCCTGACGTGCGATAGAGATCGAGTTTTCCGATGTGCGGGGTGAAAACTTGGGAGTATCCCTGTTTGTCTAACTCCTGAGTGATGAAGTCCTGGAGCGAGCGGCGGATGAGCGCGCCTTTTGGTTTCCACAGAATCAAGCCTTGGCCGACTGCCTCGTCGATGTGGAAAAGTCCGAGTTCCTTGCCCAAGCGGCGGTGGTCGCGCTTCTTTGCTTCCTCCAGTCGGGTGAGGTGGGTTTCTAGCAGTTCCTTGCTCTCGAATGCCGTACCGTAAAGGCGTTGGAGTTGGCCCTTCGACTCGTCTCCCAGATAGAACGATGAGGAAACTGACATGAGTTTAACGTTCTTGCACTTCGAGGTGTAGCCGACGTGGGGGCCGGCGCAGAGGTCGATGAAATCGCCGTTCTGGAAGCATGAAATTTGTTCGCCTTCCGGGATCTTGTCGATGAGGTCGAGCTTGAAGCGTGAGGGATTGCCGGGGCGTTCTGTGAGTCCGCCGAGACGACCGCTTTCCGCCATTGCTTTCGCTTCCTCGCGGGAAATTGCTTTGTATTCGAACTTCTGATTTTCCTTCGCAATCTTCCTCATCTCGGCCTCGATTTTTTCAAAATCATCCGGCGTTACGCGGTGGGCCATTTCGAAATCATAATAAAAACCAGCCTCGATGGGCGGGCCATAAGCAAATTGCGCATCCGGCCAAATCCGCAAAATCGCGGTGGCCATCACGTGGGCGGAAGAGTGGCGGACCCGTTCCAGGTCGGTCATTTGCGCGCGTTCGTCGAGTGTCTTGCGTTCGTTCATCGGATGCACAGGGAAAACCGGCGGGGCATGGATGATCAAGGCAAATGCCAGAACTCTCCGCAAGAGGCCGGATCTCTCAAGTTTCCGAGTCATCATCCCAAACTTTGGCCGCTTCCTCTTTCGCCTCGGCGAGCAGTTCCAGCGTGCCGTGTTCCCCGCACCATTTCTCGATGTAAGGCCAGTCGAGTTTCCTGCCCTGCACCTGGAGGACCGCCATCGTATCGGAGAAATCCTTGGGTCGCTTCGCTCCACGGCTCCACCGCAGCTTCTGGATCACCACATCTTCGGCGGTGGGCAGATAGACGAACGATCCGGGGAAAACCTCAATCCGCTGCCGCCGCGAGAAGCGCGATTGGTCGTGCGCATCCTCGCTCAGCCAGAACATCTCGATTTGAAACAGGCTGTCTTTCACCCGCAGCAGTTCCTTCTTGGTGGAAGTGACCATTTCAAAACTCGTCTGGCTCTCCAGTTCGATTTCGGATGGAAGCGCTCGGGCCAGCTCCGCCCAGCGGGACGAGGGAAGGTGAACGACGAGGTCCGCGTCCTTTGTCGAACGCGGGATTCCATAGTAATTCGAGGAATACGAACCGACCACCATGTAGGGAACCGCCACCCGTTCGAGGCAGCCGATCAATTCCAAGAGCGCCTCGGTGCCGTTCATTCCCGGGCTGCGGCGAGTTTCAAATGCTGGCGGAGTTTCTCATGGAGTTCGCGGTCAGTGAGGCTGGGAAATCGTGCGGCAAGTCCAGCAAGAGACCATTGGCAGGCTTCCTCAAACAAGTCGCCGCCCGCCCGGAATTTCATCCCCGGCGACATCGCGCGCGCCTGCCGGATCTTTGCCATGTCGGCAAACCGGGCGTCGCTTGCGATGTTCTCTGCCATGCCCGGATCTTATCCCAAGCGGCGGATTAGGCAAGCTTGGCGTCCGGTGGGGAGGTGAATTTCCGACAATTTTATCGGACCTCTCCGCAGTCCGCCCCTGGAATGCTAGGCGATCTCAAGCGTCTTGCCAGTCTCTGCAAGGGACAGCAGGAAAAAGTCCTTGTCACGGCTCTGTTGAGGGAGAGAACAACGGTTGGAAATCCTTGGATTGTAGACCGATTGGCGATGGGGCATCCTGGGTCCGTGAACAGCCGGGTAGTCACCTTTGGCAAGAGCTCCGCACTAACCAAAGATCTGGGAAATCTGAAGAAATTGTTGAAATGCGACACCTCGTCTATTGCTGGAATCCGAAATCCAGAATGGCGGCGCGTCTCCGCGACCTGATCGGAGTCGTTTACGACGGCCTCTCCGCCGAGGCGAAACAGGCCATCTTCCCCGAGCGAAGGCAGCCGCGAGCCAAGGACAAACCCGTCATTCGCTGATCTGCGGCCATCCGAAACCTCAAGCGGAGCTGCATTGGTGAAGGATGTGAATCGGAGTAATCGACCGTATTCAATCAGGCTTGGGAAGGCCCTTCACGATTAAATCCCACCATGCAGGTGTCTTACACCCGACACCAAGGGAGACCAGAAGCGCGTGAGCATCACGCAAACTTCCCACAGCGCGTGGATTCAATGGTTCCGCCACACACGCCTTCCAGAGAGCCAACGCAAAATCATTCTGACCTAGCAGAGCGCGTGCACTTTGGGAATTCGCCCTGTTATCGGTGATCAAAGCTTCCAACCATGACAGGAGGTCATACGCGTTATTCTGAAGAGTAGCGTTGCCCGATTTGGGTCGCAGATTGAAAAGGAGTTGCCTCCGATACTTGTTCCATACTGGTCCACCCAAGTCTAGGAAGAGGTCTCTGTAGAGGTGGCCATGTTTTTCCTCTCGGATGACATTTCGAAGAAATTCTGAGCGTATTGGCAATTGTTGAATCAACCAGAGACTGGATCTGTCCTGTAATGTCTTGCGAAAACTTGCGATCAAGGCCCTCCATTCATTGCCATTTTCTTCATGGCGACCATACCCGTCCCTCAGACCTACGATTTCGATCCATGGATCGATTGCATCAGGGTTGGCCATGAATAGCTTCTTGAGAATCTTTTCTTCTTCCCGTCGTGCAGTCCGATAGGCGGGGGTGCGTCTCCAATGAAAGTATTGTCGCACTTGCTCAAACATTGCGGAAATCTGTGTTGCTTCCGGCAAATAGTCGCGATGGTCCAGTCGCTGCATTTCGGTGATCAAAACATCAATTAACCGGAGTATTTTTGAGGCGTTTTTCAGCCACTCATTCATTTCTTTTCCTGGCATGGCATCCGCCGCTTTGCTCAGACAGGCTAATCTTCGACTGATCGCTGCCGATAGCAGTTCAGTGAAGACCTGCTTCTTCGGTTGGCCTCCTTTCAAAGAGTGAGTCTCGATCCAAACGCGGGTGGATTCCACGGAAAGTGAAATCGAATCCAAGTGTTCAAGAAATGAGTCGAACTCTTTCCAAGTTACCGCACAGGGTGATTCAGCAAGGTGGAACTGATACCGTAGTGCTTCCGGATCCACCCAATGCCATGCATTGAGCTTGCCTGCAATTGCGGTAACGCAATTTGCCAGTTCGTCGTTTGCCGGTGCAGGCATGGCGGAACAGTTTTGAAAAATTTTATCAACTTTTGTGGCGATCAAGATTTTGAGGTCATCTTCCTTTTTTTCGCCAAAGAGACTGGAATTGTAAACGCTCTCCCAGAATTCTGAATCCTCCAGAATTTCGTGCGAGATTTTTGGGAAACGGACTTTCAGGACATTTGCAGCAAGCAGTATCGACCAATGAATTTCATACGTGTGGTGGCGTAGGATTTGGTGTCTCAATAAATCCAAAATTCTTATGAACTGGCGGATTGCTCTCGGGTTTTTTGGCAAAAGTCCAACTGCGTCACTGATTTCCGTTGATGGTACATACGGGCAGAACTTGGCGGCATCCTCTGCCGCCAATCTGGCCAATTGATCACTCGTTGGCACAGGAAGCCAGCGCGGGTAGTCGATTATCTTTTCCAGAAATTTAAGTCCGTCGCCAAACCCCGAATGCGAATCACCCAGCACTTTACCCACAACAACAGGATCAAATGCACAAATGAATGCCATTCCAGGTACATCCATGATTTCCTTCAACGCGAAAAGTATTTCAGGAACCAGTTTGGCATCGGTCCGGTCCAAGTCATCGATGGTTACTAGGAGTCGACGTTCTCCAAGAACCTCTTTCAAGCTGGCGAGATCATCCGCGCTAAAAACAAGATATTTCCGAAGCAGTCCGATGCCGCTTTTTGCCGCCTCTCCAGCGTTGCTATTCCAAGCTCCAATCGCCTTGGGTAGGACCTTTGCGACGGTGGCGACAACCGCTTTTGTCTTCCGATTGCCAGCCTGTGAACCCTTAGTTTTGGTCGCCTCCGTAATTCTTTCAAACAACCCTTCAACGAAGGCTTTCCAAAGGTCGTCAGCCGACTGGAACTGCCAAGGATTAAAGGTGAAAACTACGTGACCCTCATCGAGAGCCATCGAATTCACAAAATTGATCACTGAGGTTTTTCCTGAGCCCCATTCGCCATACACGCCAATTCTTACAGACCAGTCACTTGGTCCACTTGAAGCAATTCGATAGATTTCTTGAGCAAATGGCCAACGGTTGAGATGATCCTCATCCCGGCCAAAACGAGCGGCGTCATAACCGGTTCTGCTAACCATTCGCTGTTCCTTGGCTGGGGTATTAAAATTCACATCGATGGCGACTTCAGCACTCATGCGGCGGGCAGTTGAGGGATAGTGGGTGCGGTTGGGATCGGAGATTTGAGATACAGTGGGTAGAAGTGGCGGTTCACCGGTGATTGACCTCACCTTCCCTTCATCATCTCCAAGTTCGCCTCTGCAAACGCCTTGCCCATGAGGGCGAAGGTTTTGGCGCAGCCGAGGTAGTGGTAGCCAGCGTTGGATGCGCCGCGTTTCCACATGGTGGCTTCTTTCTCGCTGATGAGGTCGGCTTCGTATTTCTTGAGGTATTCCTTTTGCTGGGCCTCGTCCATTGAGCCGTCTTTGTTCGGGCTGTTCTTGTCCTTCACTTTGAGCAGGTAGCCCATTTGTTTGATCTTGGCGTGATTTGCGTCGATGGCGGCGAGCTCTTCTGACCAGAACGGTGCGGTTTCGATGGCGGCGACGTTGCCTTTGAATTCCGGCATTGATGCGGGAGCTGCCATGGCTTGGCGGAAGGAGATGATGTTGCTCTTGGCATTCAGTCCGTCCACGCCGAGCACGCCGATGACGAAGGGCATCTTGGGAGCTCCTATGTCCTTGCGCACGTCGCGAATAAGGTCGGCGAGCCACTCGCTGTATTTTGAGTAATCCTGGGTTTTGCCATCCGGGCCTTTCGGATAGGTGTTGCCATCGACGAGGTCGTTGAAGCCCTGGAGCCAGATGAAGCCGGAGATTTCATAACCATCGGCGGGATTGTAAGCCGGGCAGACGCGCTTGGGATCGGCGAGCACGCTTTTCACGTGATCGACCATGAAGTGATAGAAGCGGCCGCATTCCTGCGCCTTTTTGGCTTTCTCTGCCTCGATGTCCTTGCCCTGCTTTTTCATCTGCTCGATCTGCACGTCGCTGAAAATGTAGGGTCCGGCGCTGGGCGGGCGGAATTCGGTGTTCAGGCTGCGGCCACCCCAGGCGGTCTTGATGAGGAGGACTGGCTCCTTGAGCGCGGCATCCATCGTCAGGCCGAAGGTGAACTCCGGGCCGATCTTGCCGCCGTCTTTGGTGGGTTGGTCGCCCCTTGCTCCGTATCCGGCGGTGAGTTTGCCGGTGCCTTCGCCGTTGGCGTTGCCCTCGTAATGGCCGGTTAGATACGAGATCCACGTGTGGTCGGCGATAGAGGGCTTGCCGTCGGTGCCGCGCATCATCTTGAGCAGCGGCGCGGTCGCGGGATCATCGCCGATGTAGTCGAAGGTCTCGATGCGGGCGTGGCCCTCCATATTCGACTGGCCGGCGAGAATGAAGACTTTGAGCGGCTTTGCTTCCGCGCAGGTGATGGCGAGAAGTGCGGAGGTCAGGAAGGTGAGGGTGAGTTTCATGGATGATTGGGAGTGGCAGATGGTTTACGTGGGATATTCCGCATTGTTTCGGACATGTTAGTGGTAGTCACCCAGTCTTGTAAATGCCTCGCCATGACGGCAAGGACTCCCGAACCGCTCTATGCGGGAATCCATTTCGGGGGTTCACATCGCAGCCCAATTCCGGTCACGGTGAGTATAACCATCAACATCACTCCTCACCGCTCCATCAGTGCGAATTTGAGTTCTGCTTCTGAGACGACCTCGCCATTGACGAGGCAGCGGCAGCGGGTTTGGCCGATGGAGCCGCGCATTTTGAGGATTTCCGTCTCGATGAAAAGCGTGTCGCCGGGGAAAACCGGACGCCGCCATTTTACGCTGTCGGCACTCATGAAGTAGCCGATTTTTCCGGAGTTCTCGGGCTTGCGAAGCATTAGCACGGAGGACACCTGGGCCATTGCCTCAAGTTGCAAAACCCCCGGCATGATCGGGTGGCCGGGGAAGTGACCGGCGAAGTAGGGTTCGTTGATGGTGATGTTTTTCATCCCGGTGCATTTGCTGTCGCCGAGACAATCGACGATGCGGTCCACCATCAGGAACGGGTAGCGGTGCGGCAGGATTTTCAAGACTTCATTGATGTCTAACACACTCTCGCCATCCGGGATCGAGACGGCGGCGGGCACCATCATCCGCATCCGTGCGTAATGGGATTTCAGCGTGGCGGCCATCTTGGTGTTAGGGCCGTGGCCGGGCTTGACCGCGATGACGTGGCCGAGGATGCGGATGCCGGAAAGCATCAAATCGCCGATCAGATCAAGCGCCTTATGCCGGGCGAATTCATTGGTGAAACGCAGCGCCTCCTTCGACATGATTTCATTGCCCCGGATGACCACAGCGCTTTCCAGTGAACCGCCTTTGATGAGTCCTTTATCTAACAGCGGCTTAACATCCTCATAATACACAAAGGTCCGCGCGGCGCAGATTTCCTTCTCATAAGTCTCCGGAGTCACCTCGCTAGAGAAATACTGGGTAAAGCGTCCGTCTGGTCCGACGTTGGTCACGGACACCTTGAAGGTCTTGCAGGGGACGATGGTGATGATCGTGCCGTCGCCCATTTCCTGATGGATCGGCTCGCGAATTTCCCAAACCCGGCGAGGTGATTTTTGTGCAAACGTGCCGACTTTTTTGATCATTTCCACAAACGGGCGGGACGAGCCGTCGCCGATCGGGGGTTCATTCGCGTCCATCTCGATTAGCGCATTATCCACGCCCATCCCCGTGAGCGCGGAGATGACATGTTCGACCGTGTGGACCTTGACTGAACCTTCCGCGAGTGTGGTGGCGCGCTCGACCGTCTGCACTTTGTCCACATCCGCATTGATGAATGGCTGGTCCGGTAAGTCGATGCGGCGGAACTTGAAGCCATGGTCTTCCGGCGCGGGTTTGAGCGTGAGCGTGACCTTCTGGCCAGTGTGCAGTGACGTGCCTTCGAGGGTGGCTGGGCCAGCGAGAGTGTGTTGGACGGCGGCGGACATGGAGACGCAGGGTTCCCGTTTACCTGCCAAGTATCAAGCGGGAATGGTGGGTGGGAAAATTCCCGCAAATGTCCATTGCCAGTCCGGATTTATGGGGTTATGCAGCGGCCATGACCATTGTTGCCGAAGATTCCGCCGTGATTGCCAAGACCAAGGAACTGTGCGCCCAAATCGCCAGCGACCCTTCATTCCTCAAACTCCAAGCCGATGTTGAGCGCTTCCTAGCCGACGACTCCGCACGCCTGCAATATCAGAGCGTCCACGAGCGCGGCGAGGAACTGCACCACAAACAGCACGCTGGAGTCGAGCTGGGGGCAGCGGAAATCCGCGAGTTCGAGAGCGCCCGCGATGCCTTGTTTGAAAACGAAATCGCCCGGGATTTCCTATCCGCCCAGCGCGAGTTGGAAACGCTGCAGAAGGAAATCGGGAAATACGTTGGCGCGACGATCGAGACTGGCCGGGTGCCTACCGCTGAGGATCTCGCTGACAATGGTGGCGGCTGCTGCGGCGGGCATGGCGGCGGCGGTTGCTGCGGCTGAAACTGACAGCCCCAATTATTTATCGGGCAGAAGCCTCGTTCAGGCTTCGACTTCTACGATCAGATTGATCTCAACTGCCGCGTTGAGTGGTAGCGCGGCGACACCGAGAGCGGTGCGGGAGTGTTTACCCCGCTCGCCGAAGATTTCGACGAGCAACTCGGACGCGCCGTTGATGACTTGCGGGTGGCCGATGAAATCGGGCTCGGAGTTGACGAATCCGGTTAGAGTGACGATCTGCCTCACCTTATCAAGTGAGCCGATTGCATCCTGGATCACGGCGAGGCGGTTGAGAATGATCATGCGCGCACCTTCCTTGGCTTCCTCGAGCGAGACAGTGGAAGGCACCTTGCCGATGATTTTCCGGTCGCCATCGATGGGCAGGCCACCTGATAGATAGAGTAAGTTTCCGCTACGGACGCAGTTGACGTAGGCGGCGATGGGGGTGGGGACGGTGGGCAGGGTGAGGCCGAGGTCGGCGAGTTTCGCGGTGATGGACATGGATCAGGGAGTGTGGGGAAAATCGTCAGTTAGAAGGGTGACCAGTTGTTTGCCGGAGCTGGTTAGAGAGGCTTGATTGCCAACGCCAGTGACGAGGCCACGGGTCAAATAATGATGCGGGGTGGCTGAGGGCAGGATGGAAGTGATGACCGGCGCGGTAACCTCGCGGGTGCTGGGATTGAAAGCGACGGGCAGGCCGGTCGCGCTGAAGCTGATTTCCCATGACACGGCATCGTCGTGGGGGGCGGTAGAGATCCATGGGTAGCGTTTCACGAAATCGGGCGTGCCGTGGTAGGGTATAGTTACTTTAAAATAGACGGGCGTGGATGCGACGAATTTGCTGAACTGGAGCTCGGGGTTCGCATGTTGCTCAACGAAGAACCGGGAGACTTCCACACCAGTTAGATCCAAGCCATTGAAATTGCCGTGGTAGTTCGTGGAACTGCCGGATTTCTGGTGCCACTCGTCATAGTGTGCGCTCAACATCATGCAGAGTTCGAGGTGGCAATGAGCGCGGGGGCGGTCGATCCCGGCCCCGGTGAAGCCCATTTTCCCGAGCACCGAGCCGGCGTTCACGGCATCGCCCGGCTGGCAGGTGATTTCCGCGAGGTGGGCGTAGAGTGAGTAGATGGACGAATTTTCCCAACGATGTTCGACCACCACGTATTTCCCATAGTTGCTGCGTCCGGCGATGGGGCTGGTGTGGACGACGGTTCCAGCGGCGATGCTGGATACAAGGTCCAGCGGATTGCCGGCCGGGTCGCGTTTCATGGGGGCGATGTCGATGCCCTCATGGAATTTCGTCATCAATATCTCACCGTTCAGACGAATTGGCGAGCGGACGATGCCATAGCAGCCAGCCTGCCATTCCTTGGTGGTCTGGCCCTCGAAATTGCGCTGCACATACATGTAAAACTGGTCCAACTCACCGGTCAACAGGTGATGGTTGTCCGTCGGCAGGCGGAGATCCAGTGGCTCGGCTCCTGACACAGCGGCCAAGGCAAAAATAAAAGCAATTAGACGGGTAATCATGTGGGGCTTATTTGTGCTTTTTTTCCTTGGCTCCGAAGCGTGGCATCTCCGCGTCTAACATTCCTACTTCCGCCAGCGTGACGCCCTTCCAGATCACCACACAGCCATCGTTGACCTGCTTGTCGATCATGAATCCGTCCAAGACCCGACCGTTGATTTGGGAAATCATGAAGCGGCCCACATTCGCGTTGGTTAGCGCTGAAAGTCGGTTCGCAACGTTGCCCTTGACCCTGAAAACCACGCCGTAGCCCTCTCCGACATCGGCGGGAAACGGCGAAAAGGCGATGATGTCCTTGGTCGAAATTTCCGGCAGGCGATAGAAAAATCGCTTTTTCCCATTCGCCATCTGAGGGGCTATCATTTTCGGATCGTCCGTTGCGTCCGCCTCCAAGTGAAAGGTGACCGAGAGCTTATTCTCCTTCTTGCCGCCTGCGAAAGCGGTAGGGGAAAAGGCCATGACGGCCACGGTCAGGAGTGCTGCAAGCTGCGATTTCATGCCCGGAGTGAAGCACAACCCGTCAATCCCGGAAGCAAAATCGGGCGGATCTCCTGATCAATTCCCGCCGGTTTCACCATTGCCGTTGACCCGCGCCGCCTAGCTGGTGACTCTGCGCCCATGTTTATCGATCACATCCGCATTTTCGCGAAGGCCGGGGACGGCGGCAATGGCGTCGTCTCATGGCGTCGCGAAAAATTTGTCCCGCGCGGCGGACCCGATGGCGGTGACGGCGGCGCGGGCGGCGACATCGTCCTCGTGGTCGATCCCTCGACCGACAACCTCCGCGCCTACCACTACGATCCCAAGCTCATTGCCGAGGACGGAAAAAATGGGGCGGGCGGACGAAAGACCGGAAAAAGTGGCAAGCAAGTCATCGGCAAAGTGCCGCCTGGCACCGTCGTCTATCGCAGCAACGCCGTCACCGTCCAAGAAGCGGTGGAATTCGAGCGCAGCGACGAGGGCGTCGATCTCGAACCCATCGCCGATCTTACCGAAATCGGTCAGGAATTTCTCCTCTGCAAGGGCGGCGAGCCTGGACAGGGAAATTGGAATTTCAAGACCGCCACCAACCGCACGCCGGTCGAGCACACGCTCGGTACTCCCGGCGACCAATCGGTTTTCTATCTCGAACTCCGCCGCATCGCGGATGCCGGATTGGTCGGATTTCCCAACGCCGGAAAATCCACGCTGTTAGGGAAACTCTCCCACGCCAAGCCCAAGGTCGCGTCCTATCCGTTCACCACGCTTCAGCCCGTCGTCGGCGTCGTCGAGTTCCCCGGCTACCGCCGCTGCACGATCGCTGACATCCCCGGACTCATCGAGGGTGCCCATGAAAATCGCGGCCTCGGCCATGAATTCCTCCGCCACATCACGCGTTGCCGGGTCCTGCTCTTCGTCATCGACATGGCTGGGAGCGAGGGGCGTGATCCGATTTCCGATCTGGAAATCCTTCGCCGCGAGATCAAGGAATACGACGCCGAGCTTGCTCGATTTCCGTGGAAAATCATCGCCAACAAAATGGACCTCGAAGGTGCCGCCGAGCACCTCGAAATTTTCCGCGACCGCTTCCCGAAGATCGACATCGTTCCCATTTCCGCCGAGAATGACATCGGCCTCGACGATCTGCGCCAGCTTCTCGACAATGAAATCGGCTACCGGCCGGAGAAGTAAATTCGATGTGTTGGAATTGAATGTTCCACAATGATGTGATGTCTGACTGTGGTTGAAATATCTTGGATTCATGACCTCTCTTAGCGCCCGAGTTTTCGTCTATGGCACGCTCCGCCGGGGCGGTTCCAATCATTTCCGCATGGTCGGGGCGGACTTCATTTCCGCTGGTACCATCACTGGGCGCATGTATAAAATCGACTGGTATCCCGGCCTGGTATTGGACGATGCGGGTGATGAAATCCATGGCGAGGTTTACGCCGTCGGCCAAGTCCAACTCGCCGCACTTGATAGCTTCGAAGGTATCGCCAGCGGCGAGACCAAGGGCAGCGAATACCGCCGCATCGAGACCACCGTCGTCCTGAAAAACAGTGAGATTCTAACTGCTTGGGTCTGGGAATGGCTCGGCATGATGGATGAAAGCCAGCGCCTCACCGCTGGTGATTGGTTGAAGGAGGAATGAGCTTTCATGCGACACCACCCCAACATGCCGCCCATCGATTGGGTGAAACGGGTGAACCGCTCATGGATCGTCCATAATAACCTCAACGACCGGGCAGAGGCTTGGGTGGATTATTTGGCGGACCACGCCGACGCCCGCCTTGAAGCCTCCTGCAAATTGGCCAAGGCCATGTGTGACCTCCGCAAGCCGTTAGACGATCCCAAGCCGTGGTTCTATGCCGGACTTTTCCACCTCGCCACCATTGCCGAGGCCAGGCAGTTTCTCGACACCCACCGCGTTACCAAGGCCACCGTGCCGACGATGGTGGATGATGAAAGCGTGCTGCTCTGGACCGCCCGCATCAGCCCGGAGACCCGCGCATTGTTGGACCGGCTACGTGCCGCCCTTGTCATCGCCCGGCGCGAAACTTCCGATTGCTAGAAAGCCACGCGTCAACCGAGCACATCATCCATCGCATCGATCAATTCCTGCATCGTCGCTTCCGTCTCATTACCCATATTGGAAATGCGGAAGGTGGTGCCTTTGATTTTGCCGTAGCCGCCGTTGATGAGGAAATTGTGCTTGTTCTTCAGATTCTTGATAAATCCTGATAGATCGAAGTTCTCCGGTGTCTTGAAACAAGTCAGCGCGAACGAGCGCCTGCCTTTCGGCGCGAACAACTCGAAGTCGTGTCGCGCACCCCATGCGGCGATCATTGCATTGGTTTTCGCGTGGCGGGCCTGGCGCGGGCCGAAGCCTTCTTTCGCGATTTCACCGAGCATGTATTGCAGTCCGAAGATGATGGAAATCGCGGGTGTCGATGGCGTGTTATTCACCGCCGCGTTTTTCGCGAACTCGATGAAATCAAAGTAATAGCCACGGTTCGGATTGCCCTTGGCGCGGTCCATTCCCGCTTCGGAAACGGCGAAAACCGAAAGACCGGGCGGTAGCGCCAAGGCCTTTTGGACTCCCGCCAGCATCACATCGATGCCATTCGCGTCCATGTCCATCGGCACGGTCGAAAGCGAGGAAACGGTATCTACGATCAGCATCGTATCCGGGAAAGATTTCACGACTTTTGAAATACCTACCAAGTCATTGAGCACGCCGGTCGAAGTTTCCGAGTGAATGAAAGTCACTGTGTCGAAGCCGCCTTCCGCGAGCTTGGCGCGGACGACTTCGGGGTCGATGGCCTCGCCCCACGCGACCTGCACCGCCTCTGCCTCGAAGCCGCATTTTTTCGCGACATCCAGCCATTTGTCAGAAAACGCGCCGCAGCAAAGGCAGAGCACTTTCTTTCGGGCGAGGTTCCGCAACGAGCCTTCCATCACGCCCCAGGCCGAGGATGTGGATAGAAAAACCGGCCGCGCGGTGCCGAAAATTTCCTGCAATCCGGGCTGCGTGGAAGCATACAGCGCCTCGAAATCCGAGCCTCGGTGGCCGATCATGTTTTGTGACATGGCGACGAAGGTTTCCTTGGAAACATCGACGGGACCGGGAGCGAAAAGTTTGGGTGTGGGCATGGCTGTTAGGAGAGAAGATTATAGGAGTTAAGCAAGGCGGTGAACTGGGTGGTCGCGGCGTTGCTCATGGGCGCAAGCGGGAGCCGCAGTTCCGGGGTGCAGTGGCCTTGCAGGGCGACGGCAGTTTTCACCGGGACCGGGTTCACATCCAACGTCATCAGGCCGCGCATGAGCGGGTAGTATTTCTTTTGCAAGGCGAGGGCGGCGGGAAAATCGCCACTCAGGCAAGCCCTCACGAGCGCTACCATGACCTCGGGAATGAGATTGGACGCGACGGAAACCAGCCCGGTCGCACCGCAGGAAACGAAGGGCAAGGTCAGCGGATCATCCCCGCAGAGGATGCCGAAGTCGGCGGGCAGCGCCTGCACCAACTGGTTGATGCGGTCCACCGAACCACCGGCTTCCTTGATCGCGACGATCGTCGGGCAATCCGCCGCGAGCCGCGCCGCCGTCTCGGGGGCGATCTCGATGGAGGAGCGTCCGGGTACGCTGTAAAGCATGATTGGCAAATGCGTGGACTCGGCGATGGCCTTGAAATGGAGGTAAAGTCCTTCCTGCGAGGGCTTGTTGTAATACGGGCAAACTTGCAGCGAGCCGGTCGCGCCCAAGGCTTCGGCGGCTTCGGTGAGTTCGATGGCCTCGGCGGTTGCGTTCGCCCCGGTGCCGGCGACGACCTCGCAGCGGCCAGCAGCAAATTCCACCGCGAGCCGGATCACCTCGATGTGTTCCTCGGTATCCAGGGTGGGGGATTCTCCGGTCGTGCCGACGGGGACGATGCCGTCGATCCCTGCGGCGATTTGGCGCTCGATGAGGGATTGAAACGCGGGAACGTCGATTTGACCGTTGCGAAACGGGGTGATGAGAGCGGTATAGGTGCCGGAAAAGTGCATGGCGGGAGGCGGAACATGAACCAACTTCGCCCCACGTCAAAGCCGTATCCTGCCGGGAGCGGAAATTTTCAGAATGTTGGAAAAATTTGTCACAACCTGCATCCTTCGCGCCAATCAAGGTTGTAAGCCATGCAACCGCTCATCGAATTGCCACCCAAACCCCGCCTCATGACCCGCGAATCTTTCTCCGTTCTGGTCCGCGAAAACCACGGCACACTCACCGCCTACGCCCGAATGATCACCGGCGATGCCGTCAAGGCGGGCGACATTGTGCAAGACAGTTTTGTCATCGCTTGGCAGAACATCGGGAAATTCGACGTCACTCGCGATGTGGCCTGCTGGCTGCGCGGCATCGTCCGCAACAAGTGGCGCGAAGCATGCCGCCGCGCCGGGCGAGAAGTCGCCATGGACGAGGAGTCGCTTGCCGCCGTCGAGGAAACCATCACCGCATGGCAGGCGGACCGCCCGGAAATTTTCGACCGCCTCGCAAACTGCCGCGAACAACTGCCGCCGTCATTCGCCGCAAGCATCAGCGCCTGTTATGACGAAAAACTCAGCACCGACGAGGCGGCCATCCGTCTCGGCATCAACAGTGCCACCCTGCGAAAACGACTCGAACGCGCCCGTGCCGCCCTCCGCCTTTGCCTCCAAAAATCAACTCACTGAACCTATGCAACCTACCCAAGAACAACTTGAGGATCAACTGCTCGACGCTATTCTCCACGCGCAGAACCCCAGCGATCAAGAGCTGGCGCTGGCAGCCATCGAAGCCGCGCTCGATTCCCGCCCCGCCCCGATCACCCTGCCCGTCAGCTCGCCTTGGCCAAGGCGGTTGAGCACCATCGCCGCAACCGTGGTGCTTGGTGGTTTGCTGGCAGTCGGTGTGGGTGCCATCCAGAAATCCCGAAAGACTGCAAATCAAGTGGTGCCAACTGCTACCGTAGCTGATAAGGCCAAAGCCCGGCAAATGGAACTCGCCTCTCTCGATAAAGCGATCCGCGATCAGGCGGATAAAGTGGAGGAACGCCGTAAAGTCCTCGCCACTATCGCCGTGACCAAGGGCAGTGGCAATGATGACAAGGGTGGTAGAAGCGCACTTCGGACTTATATTCAGCTCGAACAGGAAAAGATGGAGTTAGCGAGCCAGATCAACAGTCTCACTAAATATGACGGCGATGAATTGATGGTTTACGCGGCAGGTCTTGATCTGCCTGATAACATCATCAAAATTCTTTATACTCAATACCTCGAAGCTAAACGGAAAGTGGATAGCATCAAACTCAGTGGTATGGGAGATAAGCACCCAACGGTGATGGCTGAGCTTACTCGTATTAATACAATCAAGCATCAACTCGATGAAGGTGTTGTTACTCTGCGAGCCACCTTGCAAGCGCGTCTAGACATGGCAACGGATCGACTGAATAGCGTAACCGTCATGAGGGACGATACTCGCGAGAACGCCATCAAACGCTGTCTCGACGCGCAGGACTATGTGGATGCGAAGAGAGATTTTGATAAGGATCAGGAAGTTCTGGCGCAGATGAAGCAGGCAACGGGAGCACCCAATAATGATCCATCGGCTTCTGGTCGAAGCATCCGTGATCAAGAAGACAAAGTTGAAGAGCGCCGTAAGGCCCTCGCTACTATTGTCCGAACCAAGGGCATCATCTACAAAGGCCAAGATTCATTTTATGGTCAATCTGGAGTGGATGAAGACCAGGATGCAAGCAATCGAGAAGACGTCCAAGGCTATGTGGAAGTGAAGAAGTGTTTAGTTGCTGACCAAGAACAACTGCGGCAACTCAAGCTCAGGCAGAATGAGTTAACAGGCGGACAGAATCTGGAGCCAGCCGGACAAGACTTGGCATCCAATATCAATCCCGCAAAATCGGTGGCTGAGGCACCAGTGATGACGTTGCCTGTTTCTCCCAACGCCAAAAAACGAGATCCGTCGGCGAGCACCAACCCCGAAATCGCAAGTAAAGCCCCAGCCATCCCTGCCGCATCCGAACTCGCGAAGAACGATGAAACAAAACTCCTCGATGCCAATCCAGTCGGGAGGGTGATCAGACCTAGAGTCGCCCCCCTTCCGACCGATGGAGCACCAATTGCGGCGGTAAACGGCATCGCCATGACGGGTGATTCCAGCACCGTGACGCGGAGTGCTCCAGCGGTTGAGGAAGCATTAGTGAGGGATGCCCGGAACGAATTTCACGAACAGGAAAAGTCGAACACCGCCCGCTACGGCGCACTCGTCGATCCCACATGGAAGCGTTCTAACGATTATCCGCTTTCCACTTTTTCCATCGACGTGGATAATGCGTCTTACAGCAACATCCGCCGCTTCATCCGCGATGGACAAGCCATCCCGCCCGACGCCGTCCGCATCGAGGAGTGCATCAACGCCTTTGATTACAACTACGCAAAACCGACCGATGATAAAGCGTTTGCCGTACACACAACCCTGGCCACTTGCCCGTGGAACGAGCAGCACTTGCTGATGAAAGTCGGCATCAAAGGCCGGGAGATTCCTGCCGAGCAACGTCCGGTTTCTAACTTGGTTTTCCTCATCGACGTTTCCGGTTCCATGCAGCCCGCCGAACGGCTGCCGCTCATCAAGGAGTCCTTGAAACTTCTGCTCCATCAACTCGACGAGCGGGACAGCGTGGCCTTCGTCGTCTATGCCGGTCGCGAAGGTGTGGTCCTGCCGCCGACGAAGATGACTGAATCCGGTCGGGTCAAAGCGCTTGCAGCCCTCGGCAAACTTGAATCTGGTGGTTCCACCAATGGCGGCGCGGGTATCAAACGCGCCTATCAGATCGCTGAGGAAAATTTCATCAAAGGCGGCGTCAATCGCGTCATCCTTGCCACCGATGGCGATTTCAACGTCGGCATCACGGATCAGAAACAGCTCGTCGCGTTAGTGAAAGAACGCGCTGCGAAAAACATCTATCTCACCCTCCTCGGCGTCGGCACCGATAACCTCAATGACTCGTTGATGACTTCTATCAGCAAAGACTGCAACGGCAATTACTTCTACCTCGATAGCATCCGCGAGGGCCGTAAAATCCTGCTCCAACGGCTGTCCGGCACCCTCATCACCATCGCCAAGGACGTGAAAATCCAGATCGAGTTCAATCCGCAAAAGGTTGGCTCCTATCGGCTGATCGGCTATGCGAACCGCCAGCTTCGTAACGAGGATTTCAATAACGACAAAGTGGATGCCGGTGACATCGGCGCGGGCCATACTGTCACCGCGTTTTATGAAATCTCCCCGGCGGATGCGCCTCAGCCCAATGGCGGCGGCATTGATCCGCTCAAGTATCAGCAAGCGGTGGAAACCCCAAAGCCTGCCGTTGAAGCGAAAGCACCTAGCGACGAATGGCTCACGCTAAAACTCCGCCACAAAAGCCCTGAGGGCGACATCAGCTCGTTGCAAGAATCGGTCGTCAAAGGCCCCGCCATCCGCTGGCAGGAAAGTGATGGAGATTTCTCCTTCGCCTCCGCCGTCGCGCTCTTCGGCATGAAACTGCGCGGCATGGACGAAGCGAAAGCCATCAACTGGCAGCAAATCCGCGAACTCGCCACCCCGGGCCTGAAGGACGACCGTCATGAAAACCGCGCCGAGTTCATTGGGATGCTAAATGCCCTTGATAAACGGCGGGACTAACACCCAACTCACCGCATGAAACTTGCGCGTGGCCGGTGAGGCTCTTGCCTTCGGAATTCAAGTCAGCGCTGATTCACCATGACGATGATGAGAATCACGATAATCACCCCAAACACCGCGAACATGATTTTCACCCAGCTCAATGGGAACTCGCCGGCCATTTTGCCAGTATAGCCGTTGATCACGACTTGGAAGGTTTTCGGTCCGTAGGTGTAGGTGACGAGCCAGACGGGGACGAGGATGTGCTTAAAGGTGCGCTCGCGATAGTCTGACTGGACTTGCAGATTCCGGCTGGTGTCGCCGGGGACTTCGCGCGAGCAGAGTTGATAGATCGTGCCGTCCATCTGCGCTTTGCTGGTCTGCGCGGCTTGCGAGAGATCGACTTGATAGCGCTCGACTGTCCAGCCGCGGACGTAGGTGGGATCGTAGGGCTTGAGATCCTCGGTGGTGGGAAAGGGCTCCACTTTCCGCAGCAGGGTGGTGTGTACGCCGACGGTTCCCGGCACTGCGTCGTCATCGAAGTAATGCTCAATTTGTCCGGCGCTGTCTTCCCAACGGGTGTGCTGGACTTCGCGGGTGGCGGTTTCTCCGTCCGAGTCGCGGTAGGTTTCCGTCTCGTAATAATGGTATCCGGACTCTGCGGTCCATTGGGCATCGACGTGCGCATCGAAGGTCCAGTAGGGTAAATAAATCCCGTGCAGCGTGTCGGTGAGTGCGGCGCGTTTCAACTTCGTGGGTGCAAACCAGCGGCTGCCGTACCACTCGCGGAGTTGGTCGCGCACTTGGGTTTCCGGAATCACGACTGGCAGCAGGCTTTCCGGGGTGATCGTATCGCCGAGGTCAGTCACCGACACGATGGACGGTGAGCCGCAGAAATCGCAGCGCTGGGCGACGCGGGTGGAATCGAAAACACTGATCGCCTGGCAGCTCTCGCATTTCACGGATTTTGTCGCAGCCTCGGCAGCGGGGTCCGCCGTTGGTGCGACAGCCAACGCCGCTTCCAGATCGTGTTCAACGATGGCCGCGCCCGATGGATTTTCGCCTTCCTCCGGCGGTAGCACCGTCCCGCAGAACGGGCAGGCAAGCGCCTGTTTGGTGGCATTCCATTCCGCATCCCCGCCGCATTTCGGGCAGGGGTGTTTCCGCAGTGCGCTGACTTCGGCCATATTGAGAATTATTCGGCTAGAAACGCGTCGAGGGCGGCCCGTGAGATCCGATAGGCGCTGCCGATTTTCTTGCCTTTCAAATCCCCCGCATCGACCGAGGCGATGACATCCGATTCGGTCACACCGAGGATTTGCGCGGCCTCGGCCGGGCTGAGGAGTTCGGGGACGCCGGCTGCTGGTGCTGCGACGGCGGCTCCTCCCGGCAGTGGCGGCGGTTGGGCCTGCATGGACTTCATCATTTCCTGCGCCATGCCGAAGCCCATCGCCATTTGGCCCGCTGCCGCAGCGGGAGAACCGCCACCATCGACGCCACCCTTGGTCATCGATTCGGCCATTTGAAATTTCACGTAATCGTTGAGATTGCCGATCGCGCCCATGCTCGAACGCTTGTCGATGGCCGCTTCCACCTCGGGCGGCACGGAGACGTTTTCGACGATGAAACTGGTGATCTCGATGCCATACTTCGTCGTCACTTGCGGATTGATCATCGGCAACAGGGCGTCGCCGAGTTCCGTGTAGCGCGTCGCCACGTCCAGCGCTGGGACGCCGCAGGAGGCCAGCGCGTCACTGAAGACACTGACGATCCGCGAGCGCATGGTGTCGGCGAATTCATCCAGCCGGAAATGCTGATCCGTCCCAGCGACTTCCTTGAGGAAAACCGGCGCATCGACGATCTTGAAATCGAACGAGCCGAAGGACCGCAGGCGCACCACGCCGAAGTCCTTGTCGCGCATCATGATCGGGTTCGCGGTGCCCCATTTATTGCCCGTGAAGAGCCGCGTCGTGACGTAGTAGATGTCCGCCTTGAACGGCGATTCGAACCCGTATTTCCAGCCTTTCAGCTTGTTAAGGATCGGGATGTTATCCGTCACCAGCGAGTGCTTGCCGGGACCGAAACAATCGCCGAACTGGCCCAGATAGACGAACTGCGCGAGCTGGCTTTCGCGGACGATGAGTTGCGCGCCGTTCTTGATCGTCTTGTCCTCATCGGGAAAGCGCCATGCGAGCGTGTCCCGCGAGTCGTCGTTGAATTCGATGATTTCGAGCAATTCGCCTTTGATGAATCCGAGGATGTCCATGATGTTTGGGGTTGGGAGTTGCCCGTGAGATACCCTGCTTTCGCCAGTGGTGGAAGTAGAAAACCTGAGTCAGATTCCAATCCGCGACTCGGGATTTCCTGCCGGGACAGGCACGGTGAATTTCCAGTGCCTTGGGGGTTGCCTTTCGCTGGCGAGTGGCTATTGAAGCGGCGCGATGAAATCATTCTCCATCCTGCTAGTGGCCGTTTCCTTGCTCGGGGTTTCCTGCGAGCGCCATGAATTTGAAGAAACGAGGAAACTTCACGAACACCACGCTGCCGCCGAACCGGGCGAGGTCGCCGGCCACGAAGCCCCCGCCGAAAAGCCGGAGCATTAATTTTCCCGCTCGTAGCTCAGGAAGCATTCCCCGGTCGCGGGCCTGGGGTCGTAGTGAGTCAGTTTAAACCCCAACGATTTCGGTAAAAAATCCGCCGTTACCCCGGTGGCAGTCGCCGCCCCGAGACCACCGAAGAGCGTGTGGCCGGCGAGCGTCAGGTGAAACCCATCGATCACGTCCAGCACCGCCAGTTCCCGGATCAACTGACCACCGCCCTCGCAATGGAGCTGCCGGACGTGAAACTCGGACGCCAAGACGTGGAGAAATTCCGCGAGCGTGTGCTGATGCAGCGTGACCCCAGCCTGCCCGGTCCCCGTGAATTCCCCGGTGACTAGCAGATGAATCGCCCCGCCCGCGCGATGAAAAATCGGCAGCTCGGGGTCGAGTTCCCCATTTCGCGAGACGATGCATCGCAGTGGTTGCTCCGTTTTCCCCGGCACGCTCAGCGTCATCCGGTCCGCCTCCAGTGTGCCGCGTCCGACGAGGATGGCGTCGGCATTTTCCCGCAATTCCAACAGCCGCGCGTGGTCCTCGCGGGAGGTCCAGCCGGATGGGCGAGGCGGCGATGAGGAAATTTTTCCGTCCGCTGAGATGGCGAGATTGATGGAAATGCGGGGCCGGGCCATGGCCGAGACTGGATTCCCGGACCGAGCCGCGCAAGTTCCCATGCAAATCCCGCTCTTGCCAAAAGCCCCCCGGCCCTTCATGAGAACCCCGCCTCGCCCGAGGCACCCCAATATGCCTGAAACTCAGATCGTCCTCACCCTCTTGGTCATTCTGATCATGCTCATCGCCTTTTTGCGCGAATGGGCCTCGCCTGACATCATCGCCCTCTCGGTCCTTTGTCTGGTGGTCGCACTCGGTCTGGTGCCGATGGATAAAATGACCTCGGTCTTCAAAAACGAAGCCCCGCTCACCATCGCCGCCCTGTTCGTCATCGGCGGGGCTTTGGAAACCTCTGGCGCGGTCGATCACATCGGCCGGGTGATGAAGGAGCGGCTGTCGGGAAATCTCCGGGGGGCCATTCTCGCGTTCAGCCTCGTCGCCGGGTTTTTCAGCGCGTGGATGAATAATACTGCCATCGTCGCGATCCTGCTGCCGGTCACTCTCGGCTTCGCCCGCTCCAAGAATATCCCATCGTCCCGCCTGCTCATTCCGCTTTCCTACATGTCCATCCTCGGCGGCATCTGCACGCTCATCGGCACCTCCACGAACCTGCTCGTCAATGGCGCCTTGCGGGATCTCAAGATCACCCCGATGACGATGTTCGAGCTCTCGCCCATCGGCATCCCCATGGCGATCATCGGCGTCGCCTATCTGACCATTTTCGGGCCGAAACTGCTCGCCCCCCGCTCCTCCATCACCGGCAGTCTGGAAATCGAGCAACGCACCACGCCGCTCTACCACATCCTCATCAGCGGCGCATCCTCCATCATCGGCAAGCCCATCACCGAGACGATTTTCGGCGACCGCGATTCCGGCATCCACATCTTGGAAATCCGCCGCGACGGTGCCCGCGTGATGCTACACATGTCCGCGATCACGGTGGAAAAAAACGACCGCGTCCTCGTCGCCATCCATCGCCGCCGGGGTGGCGCGCCGAAACCGGATGCCCTGTTTGCCGAGATCGGCGCGGAGGTCCTGTCCACGGTGGATGGCATCGTCTCCGAACTCGTCATCCCGGATGAATCCTCCCTCAATGGCCGCACCCTCGCGAACGCGGATTTCCGCCAGCATTACAATTGCGTCGTCCTCGCCGTTCATCGTCAAGGCGTGAACATCACCGACCGCATCGCCGGGCTGCCCTTAGGAAGTGGCGATACCCTGCTCGTCATCACCGCGCGCAACAATCTGGAAGCGCTGGCGGCGACCCGCGATTTCATCATGACGGATAAGCCAGAGGTCTTGTCCCCGGAGGAGGAAAAACACCACCGCCCATTCCATGTCATCCTCGCCTGGTCCACACTGCTTGGAGTGGTGCTCACTGCCACGCTGACCGACTTTTTTCACGGCTTCTATCCGAACGTCCCTGCGGTCCCCATCCACTACTGCGCGATGGTCGGGGCGCTGATTTTGTTGTGGTCCAAAGTGATGACCCCGCGCGAAGCCTACACCAGCATCGACTGGCAAGTGCTCCTCATGATCTACGGCCTGCTCGGCCTCGGCATGGCCATCCAAAACACCGGCACCGCCCTCTGGCTCGCTCACGGCCTCGTCAATCTCGCGGAACATTTCGTGTCCGCACAAAACATCCCATGGGCCTTACTCTGGCTGATTTTCCTCCTCACCGTCATGCTTACGGAAGTCCTCTCCCACGGGGCCACCGCCGTCATGATGATCCCCATCGTCTGTACTCTCGCTGCCCAGATCCATGTCAGTCCACGGCCCTACATCATCGCCGTCACCCTCGCCTGCTCCTGCGCCTTCTCCATGCCCATGAGCTACCAGACCCACATGATGGTCTATGGCCCGGGCGGCTATCGCTTCGCGGATTTCCTCCGCATCGGCATCCCGCTCAACCTCATCTGTTGGGTCACCGCCTGCACGCTCATTCCGATGATCTGGCACTTCTGAAGGGCGCTCCCAGAAACTCACAATCAACTTGGTTTCAATAAATTGTGGCGCGTTAATTGCTCACAAACCTAGTGATGGCCAAGCGAAAGAGTTATATCAAACAAGCCGAAACCGGATTCTTCGATAAATCCGAAAGGCTTCAACAAGTTCTATCCATGGGCGACACGCTCAAACAGATCAACTCGATCATGGAATTCACTTCGAGCAGTCGCTAAAAAGCTTCTGATAGAGCGCCGCCGAGTTTGGAAAAGTCGTTTTGCCAAAAACCCCGGACAAGCTGCTGTTACCATCCGCTGGCGATTCGAAATAACACTCGATCGCCACGTTGTTCGACGGATCGGACATCCAATCGAACATCCGCTGAATATAGGAAGTATTATCGCCACCGCTCGGATGGCTCTTGTCATTCAACTGCCACAGCCCCCACTCGCCGATGATCATCGGCTTCTTGTGCATCCGCGCGAAATCGGCGAACTTATTGATGCGCGGCAGTTCCGCCGTGAACCAGACCCTGTCTCGTTGTTCCTGCGTCGGCTCCGTCGTGCCGACCGGATAAAGATTGTTGTAGGCGAAATCGTAGGTATCGATCGCGATGTAATCCACCCACTCATCGCCGGGGTAAAAGGTCCGCGAATCGACCTGGACAATTGCGTCCGTAGGATTCCAACAGAATGTGAGCAGATGATTTGGATCATTCGCGCGCATGACGTTCACAATGTTCCGCCAGGTACTGATATAATTGCCTGGCATATTTTTCATGACATTCAGATTGCCAAAAGGATTCCAGCCGCCATCGAATTCATAGCCCAGCCGGATGACGACCTTCTTGAATCCCAGGCTGGTGACTTCCTTTGCATAGTTTGCGAAGTGATCCATCAGGACCGGATCTTTATCTGCTTCGAGCTGCCACTGCTTGTTTTCCCAAGCCAGCTTCTGTTCCCAGGTGGCGTTCTTTTCCGGGTCCCATGGCATCTGACCGATGCCGAGAATCACCGTCGGCAAAGCGGTACCCTTTCGCTGTTGCATGGCCGCCCAAGGGGAATTCCATCCGACATGCTGGCAGCAGTCATACCAATCGCTGTAGCCAGGATCCGCTTCGGCACCGAGGCTGGCGACGCCCAGCCATTGGCGATACTTTTCCCACTTGCCGGTGCCCGCCCCTCCGCGGCCGTTCAGATCTGGATCGTAGGCAGTGTTATAAAGATAGACCGATTGCTCGAAATGCGTCTTCGCCGACGCGACAGGAAATAGCGCGCTCGCGGCCAACGCGAGCGCAAAGACATGAGGGATGAAATTCACAGTGGCTAAAAAACGGACCCGCCGCCCGCCGTCAAGGTTTACCCGACATCAGCCACTGCTTCGGTCGGCACGCATGGATCGGTGTGGAAAACTCTCAGGTTTGCAGGGTCCAGAGTTGGCGTAAGCGGGCCATGGATTCGCTCCAGGGGACCCGCTGGTAAATCCGCACGCGCACCCAGCGGATGAATCGCTGGGTTCTTTGCGTGGCTCTCGTGACTGCCGAGTTGATGAAGTTGCGAGCCATTTCAACTCTCTTCATTGTGCCGGATTTTCCCGCTTTCGAGGAGGTCCGGCCGCGTTGCTTTTTCTCCTCAACTTCATCCCGGATTCATTCTTCCCGAACGAGGCATTAAATGCGTCCTGTGTTCGATTCCCTAGCAGCCTGTCGGACTTAGAGCTAAAAACTCGACCAGTCTCAATAAGGTGGGTTTTAAGAGGGGCTATTCTCAATTCAACGCCAACTCAGGTTGATCAAAATTCGTACAGCCGATTCTCAGCGCGTTAACTCGCTAAG
>JANXMQ010000104.1 GCA_025354565.1 Akkermansiaceae bacterium | reverse complement strand
AATCCGAAACGGGCGGAGTTACAGGCCGCTGCTGTGTGGCTGGCTGCCTGCTCCCGAGGTTTCGGGGCGACCGGTGATGGCCGCGACTTTCAGCCTTTCCAGCAGGGCGGGGTCCGCTTCCAGGGCGTCCACGACGGCGCGGATCACTTTGAGGGTGGGGCGGGAAACGTGATGTTCCATGCCCTCGACGTCGCGATAGATGGTGTCCTCGTCGATGCCGAAGAGGCGGAGAAAGCGGGTCAGCGTCTCGTGCCGCTCGATGATGGCGAGGGCGATGCGGTGGCCCTCCTCGGTGAGCACGGTGCCACGGTATTTCTCATGATTCACAAGGCCTTCCGCATGGAGCCGTTGGAGCATGTTGGTGACGCTGGCTTGGGAAATGCCGAGGTTTTTGGAGATGTCCACGGCGCGGGCATAACCCTTGGCCTTGATCAGATGGAGAATCTGTTCGAGGTAGTCGTCCATGGCGACGGAGCCGCTGGTGCGTCTGGGTGGGAGAGTCATGCCGGGGGGAGCCTAACGAACGGCAGCGGGCGGGGAAAGCGTGGATTTTTGATAGACGTCGGCATTGGACGCTTGGAACTCGGCCTTGAGGCGGACGCGGAGGGTGGAGAGATCGACCAGACGCCAGCCGGTGAAGGTCCACTCGCGTTCCTTGCCGTCGTGCTCGATGCCGACGACCATGTGGACGGCGTCGTCGTTGATCTTGAGGGTTTCGGTTTTGGGCTCGAAATAAAAGGTGCGGAAGGTGCTGTCGGCGGAGCCTTGCTCGACGAGCTTGGGGTCCAGATAGAAGATCAATTTCGACTCCACATCGGTGATTCGGAGATCCGGATAGCCGGAGCGCTGGTGATCGCCATCGCGGGTGGGCGGGACCTCGCACTGGATGCCGGGGATTTCATTGAGGTGGGCGTGGATGCCGTCCTCAAAGTAGCGCGAGGCCTCGTTGATCCGGCGGAGTTGGCGGAGTGGGGAGGTGGGCAGATTCAGCTCGGCGAGCGTGAGCTTGAGGGCGCGGTGGATGGCGGTGGTGACGCGCAGGTGGGCCGGGCTGTCAGTGAGGGGGAGGACTTTTTTGCCCGAACAGGCTTCGACAATGGTGGCAAAGGCAAAGGTGCGTCCGGTGAGATGTTCGTCTAGCAGGGAGTGGACGAGGGCGGCGTCGGGGTCCGTTTTCGTGGGGGCTGGCGATTCCGCGGGTTGGGGTGTTTGGGATCTGCCAAGCTGCACGATGGCCCCGCAGAGCATGAGCGCGCAAATGACCTGTGTCGATTTGCCGGAAGGGCCGAGGATAAATTGGCGAAGTGTCATAGTCGTTTTGATTGATGCCAGCGCGAGGTATCGGGTTGATAAAGTGTCGCCACCGGTTGGTCTGTCAGCGGATGATTGTTGATTAGAAAAGCCAGCAGCGCCAGCGAGGCCACGGCATCGAACAACGCATCATGCCAGAACTTACCGGGGACTAGAGCTTGGATTTCCGCCGTCAGGCCGTGGCTGCCGCAGAGGGAGCCCAGCGAGTGGTCCGGCAAGTCGGGCCACGCCGCACGGGCTAACAGCAGCGTATCAACCCACGGCCCGAAACCATGACCGGGAAAAGCGCGGAGAAATCGTTTTTCCGTGCCCTTGCCATGGGCGACGACGACCGCCCCGGCGAGCCGCTTTTTCACCTCCGGCCACAGCGAGAGCAGGGAGGGCGCATCCGCCAGATGCTGCGGGCCGATGCCATGGATTTTCCGCGCGGCCCACTGGATCGGCTGATCGGTGTGGAGATAGGAAACGAAGGAATCAAAGTGGCCGTTTTCCGCCGACCATGAGGCGAGTCCGACCTGCACCGGGCGATCGGTCCTGCCGCGGGCCGCACCTGCCGACTCGAAGTCGATGGCGGTGAATCGGCAATGGCGGACGAGCGGCATGAGACGGGTTTTTACAGCAATACCAGGCGGAGTCGAGGACTTCGGTCGGGTCTTTTTCGTGGGGAGCGGATTGGACCAAGGCTCGCAGGAAATTACCTTTTCCCCGGATGGTGGATACCGGCGGCCAGCCGACATGCGGGGATTTCGGGTTAGAATTGCCACACCATTTCGCTTGCCACGCCACTGGGCAAGCCCCACAAACGCGCCCCGCCCATGCTTGGGGTTGTGCAAAAATATGTTGCTCCGCCCCGGTTGGCGGCCCAATTCATACCCGCACGCTCCCATGGAAAGCATCTCATCCCGTATTGCCAAAGTTTCCCCGTCACTCACGCTGGCCGTCACCGCACAGGCGAAAGCAATGATCGCCAAGGGCGAAGAAGTTTACGCGCTCGCCGGTGGTGAGCCGGAAGTGGACACCCCGCAGTTCATCAAGGACGCCGCCATCGCCGCCCTCCAGTCCGGAAAAACGAAATACACCCCGGCCGGTGGCATCCCCGAGCTCCGCGCCGCTTTGGCTAACAAATTTTCCGCCGACAACAACCTGACCTATGCGGCCAGCCAGATCTGCGTGACCGGCGGCGCGAAAATGGCCTGCTTCAATGCCATTCTCGCCGTCATCGAGGAAGGCGACGAGGTGATCATCCCTTCGCCGTTCTGGGTTTCCTACCCGGAAATGGTCCGGCTTGCGGGCGGCGTCCCGGTCATCGTCGAGACCAAGGAATCCACCGGTTGGAAAATGACTCCCGAGCAATTCGAGGAAGCCATGACTCCGGCCACCAAGATGGTCATCATCAACACCCCGGGCAACCCGACCGGTGCGGTTTACACGGCGGCGGAACTCCTCGCTCTCGGCGAAATTGCGCTCACCGAGGACATTGTGATTCTCTCGGATGAAATTTACGAAAAGCTGGTTTATGGCGAGTCGAAGCATGTTTCGATCGCCTCCCTCAGCAAGGAGCTTTACGATCTCACCATCACCGTCAACGGCTTCTCGAAGGCGTATTCGATGACCGGCTGGCGCCTCGGCTACACCGCCGCCCCGAAGCCATTGGCGGATGCGATTGAGAAAATCCAGAACCACACGATTTCTAACGCTAACACCTTTTCCCAATACGGGGCCCTCGCCGCCTTGGAAGGAGACCAGTCATTCATCGATGATCTGCGTGGCGAGTACGACGTGAAGCGCCAGTTCATGTTTGCCCGGCTCAAAGCGATCAACAACATCCGCGTGGTCGAACCACAGGGCGCGTTCTACTTCTTCGTCTATACCGGCAACACCGGTCTGAAGTCGATGAACCTCTGCGATAAATTGCTCTCCCGCTACAAGGTCGCCGCCGTCCCCGGTGTGGCGTTCGGTTATGACGAGGGCATCCGCCTCAGCTACTGCACCACGCTGGACATCCTCAACGAAGGCCTCACCCGCTTCGAACAATTCTGCCGCGAACATTGATAGAGCGCGGAAATCATTCCGCCTGTTTTCACATAAGCCATGGGATCCGTCAGTCCCATGGCTTTTTTTCTGGTCAAACTACCCACGACAGATTATATGTATTCGCATGACTCTGATCTCCCCCCGATCATGGATGGCAGCGGCGTTGGCACTTGGCGCGGCCTCGCAAGTAATCGCACTGGAAGTTCGTGACTATGATATAAACGTCAACAGACGCTTGATCAATTTCCCGGGTGAACCGATTTACCATCAGACGCCGGCGGTTAATCCGAATTGCTTCATTAATGCTGGCTTGTTTCTCGGCATCGGATGGCCGGCGGATCCTAAAGACTGGACGCGGCAAATGGCTTTGGTTTCGCCACGCCACATGGTCTGTGCCACTCACTATCCACTCACCCTTTCTTGGAAAATTGCGTTCCTCGGCAAGGATGGCAAGCAGCACCTCTACGGGATCGAAAGCCAGAAGCCGATCATTGATAAAATAGGCCGACAAACCGACCTGACCTTGGTGACCCTATCTTCTTCGGTGAATCCATCTCTGGGTATCACGCCGTTTCCAGCGCTCAATTTACCTAACGAAGCCAGCTTCACTGGCAAGCCGCTGGTGGTCTGCGGCAGTTTTGTGGATACGGGGATCAACGTGATCAAGGGATTTACCTATCTAACTAATGATCCGGGGTTCGATACCACGCGCTTCATCTATTACGAATACGACCGGACTGCCGTAAATGGCAATGCCAACGATTGCACCCTGCGTCCAGGTGATTCCGGGGGTCCGAATTTCGTCATGGTGAACGGCCAGCCCGCCATCGTGGGAACCAATAGCGGCTACGATGATTTAACATTGAATGACCCGAACGAAATCGGACCTGTATTCCGAAATTACATCGCCTCCATTCCCAGTTATCTCAATGAATTGGATGCCTTAATGAACGCGAAGGGTTATCACATGAAACGTTTCTATCCGGCAGCGACCACCGTTAGTACGACGGTGGAGGCCGCCGCCCCACTTCACGAGATGAAGTCAGGTAGCATCTGGATTACCACCCGGAATTCAGGTGCTGCGATGGCTCACAACGTAAGTCTCACGCTGAGATTCGTGACTGCGCCATCGAGTGTGGGTGGACCCGGCTGGATCTGCGAGGCACTGTCTCCCACCGTCTGGAAATGCAGGCGCGGTGGTATCGCTAAAGCTGCTAATGCCACGATTACCGCCATATGGACGAGCTTGCCAGCTTTGAGCACGCTGCAAATGTCGATCGCCCAATCCTACGACGGCGGGACTTCCATCGTCACGATTCCGAGCTTGCCCATCAGCGCGGCGAAACCGCTCGCTAGAATAAAAGCGCTACTGGGAAAGTGATGGAAGTCCACCAACTCGCCTCTCATTTAGCGGAAACATCTCCGTCTGCGCATTTCCGGTTTCTCTCCCTTGATTCTTGAAAAGGTGATCGGAAGCTGTCCCACAATGACCGCCGAGGTAAAACCGGGCTTGTCAGGCGTTACTTTTTGCGCTCGCCACCCACATCCGGCTCGCATAAGTCCATAGCCATCCTATGAAACTTCGTGCTGCCTTGCTCTTCTTCGCCGCCCCGCTCCTCCAAGCTGGAGAAATCTCCACCACCGCCCCTGCCGCCGATGAGAAAAAACTCCGCGATCTCAACCCCGATCGCCCGAGTTCTACGGACAATCCTGACACGATCGACGCCGGCCATGCGGAGCTGGAATACGACTTCGCCAACTACGGATGGGCACACCAGGATCACGTTACCACTCGCACTTGGAACATCGCGCCCATCACCATCCGCTATGGAGTCACGGATAAAATCGAGTTCCAAGCCAATTACGGCTCATACAGTCATACCGTTGCCAAGGACGAGGCCACCGGTGTGCATACCGATTCCCACGGCTGGGGCGACCTTCAGTTGCGGATGAAATACAACTTCTGGGGCAATGGCGAGGGCTCCACCTCCTTCGGCATCATCTCCAGTGTTCTACTTCCCACCTCCACCGGCGGTCAAGGCAATGACTTGGCGGAAGGCGGCATCAGCCTGCCATTTTACGCCGATCTTGGTGGCGGCTGGAACGTCAGCGTCACCTTTGCGGCCAATGCCGTGCGGGACCCTGCCGACGATCTCAAATTCAACTGGCTCGGCGGTGCGGGCATCGGCAAAAACCTGACCGAGTCCACCTCCGTCTATCTGGAATACATCAACTCCGACACCCCCGGCGTTGCTAACACCTGGAACGGCCTCATCGACATCGGCTTTGCCTGGACCCTCACCCCAAATCTGCAAGTGGACTGCGGCTGCAACTTCGGCGTTTCCCCAGACACCGAGCGCTATCACCCCTTCGTCGGCATGAGCGTGCGGTTCTAGCAATAAGCTGAAATTGAGGCATTCAGAGGCATGATCGGTGTGGAAAACTCTCATCACTGCTCCTGATAGTCGGCCAATCCGGCATTCCGAAATCAATCTTGCTCCAGTTTTAAGTCGGGGATGTGGGTGAATGAAATCCTCATGGGGGCGGCTTGACGTGCGTTTTGGATCGTTCCGAAATACACCACATGCCGACCGTAACGCGCACGCAGTTGGTCGATGGTATCGTCTAACTTCTGGCGCTTGTCCTCTTCACCCATCGCATTTGCGACTATTCCTTGAAACAAATCCGGGGTGTAGTTCCCGTGCTCGACGAGGCGTGTTAGCACGATGCTTACTTGGATGAGATGGGCGCGTGGGTCCGGCCGGTCTGACCAGAGGCGTTGCAACATCCTGATGAGAGTGAAGGTGGAATCTGTTTCCGAGAATCTCACTTCAGGAGCCCAAGCCACGTCTCTCAGAAAGGCCATTTGCAGAGTCAGTGACCCGGCGAGTAAGCCGTGGGAGCGGAGTCGTTCGCAGGCTTTGTGAAGCAGCTTGCAGGCGATGGGCCATGCCTTGTCCGGGGCGCGGCAGTCTGGCGGCAGCACATGGGAATGGCCGATCGATTTCCTAGCAGATACCAAGTCCGGCATGACATCGCCTTGCAGTAAATGCCAGAGACGGTTTCCAAGCACTCCGCCCCAGACGCCGTGCAGGACTTGTTTCTGCGCGGCGCAGAGTTCTCTAACGCTATGGATGCCGGAGGCGTGTAGCCGAGCTTCCATGTTTTTGGCGATACCCGTTAGGTCGCGTAATTCGAGTGGGTGAAGGACATCGGGTAATTCGTGGTCTTGAATGATGAAGAGTCCGTCTGGCTTTTTCATCTTGGAGGCCATCTTCGCAAGATAGCGGTTCGGGCCAGCGCCGACGGAGACTTTGACGGAGTCGCCAATTTCACGAGTGACGGATTCCTTGATTTTGCGGCCCAACTCGTGGACGAAATGAGGCTCGCGCCAATTCAGGGGCAGCCAGGCCCACATTTCATCAATCGAGAGGACGGCCTCGACATGGATGCAGTTTTCCACGGCCTCGATGATCCGGTGGTGGACCTTCACGTATTCGGCGGGTTTAGCCTCCACGATGGCGATGCCAGGGCAAAGAATCCGCGCCTCCCGGATGCCGGTGCCGGTTTTCACGCCGAATCGCTTGGCTTCATAGGAAGCAGCGATGCAGCAGGAGCTTTCTGCCATGACGGGAGCGATCCCGACCGGCCGCCCGCGCAGGGCTGGGTCCAGATGCTGCTCGACCGATGCGAAAAAGGAATCGCAGTCGATGAATAGAGCAGTGAGCGGCCGTTGCACTGACGAAATGGATAGCCCCAAATCAGCAGAGTGGTCAATCGAAAAAATGTTCTTATGAACACTGTTTGTGGAAGCGGCGGATGGCAGAGGGAAAGGTCATTAATCATAGAATGCGGCCCTCCCACGCTCCGGCGCGGGAGGGCTTTATGCTGCTTTTTCTCTAGTAGAGAAATCCCTCGAAGTGGAGAAGGAAATGCGAGATCCATATTTCTCTATGAAATTGCCAGAAGATATTATTCTTAGTGAAGATATATTAGAAGTGTCTGCTTCTGTCGATGGATTTGAGGGTGAATATATAATAGGAGGGATGTCTATTGAGGATGCTTCACTGAAATTTCCGGGCGGTTCTTTCACTACGAAATTTAAGGTGAAAATGATAAAGGGGAGGAAAACTTCGATATCAATCAAAAGCCTGATCACTAAAATAAAACACATGCCAGTGGGGGGAGCCATTAGTCATGGGATGGTGTTCGGGCGCAAGCCATGCGAGGTGGCCGCCAGCGCCACGAAAAAAGCGGAGCCTTGCGGCTCCGCTTTGGGTAGAGGATGGACTGATGTCCTTGGCTAAGTTTCTCAGACCGTGCCGAAGATGGTCTTGCCGGTGGACTTGAGGTCTTCGCAGGCTTCCTTCATGCGGACGCAGAGGCTTTGCTCGGCCTTTTTCAGATAGGAGCGTGGGTCGTAATGTTTTTTGTCGCCGACTTCGCCGTCGATCTTGAGGACGCCCTCGATGTTCTGGCACATGTGGGTGACGATGGGGCGGGTGAAGGCGTATTGGGTGTCGGTGTCGATGTTCATTTTGACGACGCCGTAGTCGAGGGTCTCGCGGAGGTCGCTTTCTGAGGTGCCGGAGCCGCCGTGGAAGACGAGGTCCATTTCCGCTGCTGCGCCGTGTTTGTCCATGACAGCCTTTTGGCCGTCGCGGAGGATGGTGGGCTTGAGTTTGACGGCGCCGGGCTTGTAGGAGCCGTGGACGTTGCCGAAGGTGGCGGCGAAGAGGAAGCGGCCTAACGGCTGGAGGGCTTCATAGACTTCCACCATGTCCGAGGGCGTGGTGTAGAGTTTTTCGATGGGGAGGCCGGAGGTGTCGTGGCCATCTTCTTCACCACCGACGCAGCCGGCTTCGACTTCGAGGATGATGCCGAGTTCGGCGCACTCTTTGAGGAGGGCTTTGGAAATTTCCAGGTTTTCCGCGAGCGGGACGACGGAGCCGTCGAACATGTGGGATTGGAAGAGGGGGCCTTTGCCCGCGGCGATGCGCTTGCGGGAGGCTTCGAGGAGTGGCTTGAGGAAGCCCTCGACTTTGGCGGGGTGGCAATGGTCGGTGTGGAGGGCGATGAGGACATCGTATTTCTCCGCGAGGAGGTGGCAGGCTTCGGCGAGGACGATGGCTCCGAAGGCGGCGTCCTTGACGGCTGTGCCGGAGGCGAACTCGCCGCCACCGGTGGAAACCTGGATGATGCCGTCCGACTTTGCTTCGGAAAAGGCTTTGAGCGCCCCGTTGATGGTGGGCAGCGAGGTGACGTTGATGGCGGGATAGGCGTAGCCACCTTTTTGGGCGGCATCTAACATGGCGCGGTATTGCGCGGGCGTGGCGATTGGCATGGCGGCAGTTCCGTAACCATCTGGCGTGCCAAGGACAAGCCGGAATCACGGAATTCCGTCAGACCGTCCGGCTTGCCGCTTGCCAAGCCCGTCCTAACGCGATTGTTTGTTGTTCATCCCGATGACAGCGCCCGCGACAATCACCTGCAAGCCAACGCCTTGGTTTCTTTTCCGTGCGGTCGTGATGCTGCTGCTGTTCGGCGTGTTCGCGGTGTTGTTTTACCGTGACGGTTCGACGGGCTACCGGAAAAAAAACGAGATCTTCTACCTTCACAAGACCTTCGAGCAGGCCAGTAACAAATTTCTGGAAGCGAAGGCCAAGGGACCGCTCACACCGGCGGAGTGGAAAATGTATGCGGCCAAGCAAACCGTCGATTTTCCCGATGATCGTGCGGTATTACCCTCAGCGTTGGAATTGCCCATGCCATGGCCCGCGATCCTGCAGGACTATGCGAAGATGGAGACCCAGTGGAACCTGCTCTGGCGCGAATACACCAAGGACCGCGGGCTGGATGCCACCACTCCAGAAGAGCCCTACGACGCCCAGAAAATCAAGGAACAGTGGATCGTTTTCGGCGGCTCCGCCTTGCTCTCCTTGGTCGCCGCATTTTTCCTCATCCGCACGGTCAGACGCTCGATCTCGGTGGATGGCGAGGCCCTCACCACGCAGTTGGGCCAACGGATTCCCTTCGCCGATCTGAAATCCCTCGACCTCCGCAAGTGGGAGACCAAGGGCCTTGCCTTCATCGAATTTGACGGGCCATCAGGGAAAGGCACCGTCCGCATCGACGGCCTGACCTACGGCGGTTTCAAAAAGGAAAATGACGAACCCGCCGAGCGCCTGATACACCACCTGCGCGAGCGTTTCTCCGGGGAAATCATCGAATACACCACCGTCCCGGAAGGCGAATCCAGCGATGATCCGGCCACTCCCGCAGCCTAGATTTTTCCACCACCCGCGCTTTTCCGCTCTCGTTGCGTTTTCGAGGTTGCCAAGACGGGTCTGCAAGCGATAACCAAGCCCAACGCCAACCTCAACTACAGCAACTCATGTCAGATAAAAGTATCGAAGCCCGTGTAAAGGACATCATCGTGGACCAACTTGGCGTCAACGCTGATCAAGTCACCACTGAAGCCAAATTCGTCGAAGATCTCGGTGCCGACTCGCTCGACACCGTCGAGCTCGTCATGGCGTTTGAAGAAGAATTCGACATCGAAGTACCGGACGAAGAAGCCGAGAAGCTCCAAGCGGTCGGTGACGTGGTCGCCTACATCACCAGCCAGCAGGCCTGATTTTCCGTTAGGCGAACGCTTTGCAAAAGGGCGGCACCTAACAAGGTGACCGCCCTTTTCATTGCAAAGTGTCCGCTTCAGGGCGACAATCCCGCGCCATGCACTCGCCGGACGACATTCACTACGCGTTAGAGACGACCAAAGTCCTGCGCGAGCCCGACCGTCGGATCGACACCTTTGGTGAGACCCGCTTTGAATTTCAACTCCTCAGCGAGCTCATGGATCGCACCGGCGAGGTCCGCATCCGTACCGGGGAAGTCGAGGCCATGCGCCCGCGCATCCTCCGCCCGTCCGCCTACTCAGAGGTGGAGTTGGATGGTTTCGACTCGTCTGCTAGAGCACGCTTCGACCAGTTGGTGGAAAAATTAAAAGGCGAGGGCAAGGATCTCGCCTTCCTCCAATACGGCTTCAAATTCCGCCGCGGCCAAGTCCACGAGGAAATCATCCACGACACGATGGACGCCGTCCGCGAGCGGGTTCTTGAGGACATCCGCCGCACCGGCAATCCCGCCCGCGCCATCATCGAGGGCGTGGATGACGCTTGGGAAATCTCCATCCTCAAGTTCACCTTCGAAATGATCCTCCGTTCCCATGAAATCAATGCCTTCGATTTCAAACGCCGCGGCCTCATTTGAAATCCAGCCGTTTTCTCCCATGAGCCTTTGGACGGTTTTAAAACTTCTCGTCGCCCTCTGCGTTCTGGCAGTCATGACCTTTACCGGCATGTTGGCCTATCACATCGTCGTTAGGCCGCTCGGTGGCGTGTTTGAAAAAATCATCCCCAATCCCGCCGAGGTCGTCAACAAACAGCCCGACGCCGACTTCGCGAAAATGCTCGATTCCGCCGAGCTCCCCGACATCGACCCCGGCGAGAAAGCCTTCCAAAAAGCCCACGAACTGCTCGCTCTCGGAAAACTCCCCGAAGCCCGCGAGAAGCTGCTCAACATCGTCAACGTCTTCCCCTCCTCATCTTCCGCCCCCGTCGCCCGCCGCATCCTGGGCGAGATGAACCTCGATGAAATCCTCTCCACCACCCACATGGAGGGCAAAAAAAACCACATCGTCAAAAAGGGCAATTCCTTCTTCAGCATCGCCGCCGAGTATCACACCTCCCTTGACTGCATCATCTATCTGAACGGCATGATGGAACTCAAAGGCATCCAACCCGGCGAGGAAATCATCGTCATGCCGTTAGATTTCCGCCTCCTCATCGAGCCACAACGCAAGACCCTCTCGCTCTGGGACGGCGACCGTTTCATCAGCGAATACCCGATCCTCCACCTCGGCGTCCAAGGCAAGCTGGCGCCCGGCAAATTCAAGATCGGCGCGAAGTCTGCCGAACTCGGTGGCCGCCAAGTCCAGCCCCAGTCCAAAGATTATCGCGGTGCGGCAAAAGTCATCCAAATCGCCAAGCTCCCGCTCCAACTCCGCGGGGCCGACAACGCGGCAGACGCCCCCGCGCACGGCATCGTCCTCCGCACCCCCGACATGGAGGAAATCAACCTCCTCACGCGTGTCGGCAACGAGGTGGAAATCCGCTGATCCAGCTCCCCCGCAACGCTGGTTTTCACTCCACCCGCGCGTCAGCCTAATAAAACGCGCTGGGTGAAATATTTGCGGCTCGTAAATACTCATTGATTTTTTGAACAGTGTTCATAAGCTTTTCTAAGCCTACAAAGCATATGAAACTCTGCAATCAATCTGAATTATTCCCTTCCAAAGACGTTACGGATCGCCTAAATTGCCACCACGCCATGAGCAAAGGACTCACTCCTACCCAAAGCCTTGAAATTGCTGAAAACCTAGTTCGTATGTGTCGAGGGAAGCAATTCTCCACGATTCTCGCAGATCCCCCTTGGCAGTTCCAGAATCGTACGGGGAAAGTAGCGCCAGAACATCATCGGCTGAGCCGCTACCCGACGATGATGCTTGATGACATCAAGGCGCTGCCCATTCCGCAAGTTGCTGCGACGAGTGCTCATCTTTATCTTTGGGTGCCGAACGCTCTATTGCCTGACGGCCTAGAGGTCATGAAGGCATGGGGGTTCCAATATAAAAGCAATTTGATCTGGCATAAAATCAGGAAGGACGGTGGTTCAGACGGTAGGGGAGTAGGCTTCTATTTTCGTAACGTCACCGAGGTCATCCTCTTCGGCATCAGGGGGAAAAAATTTAGAACGCTTGCACCTGCTAGAAGTCAGGTGAACATGATTCAAACCCAGAAGCGCGAGCACAGCCGAAAGCCCGACGAACAATACAAACTGATAGAATCCTGCTCGCCAGGACCTTATCTGGAGCTTTTTTCAAGAGGGACCCGGAAAAATTGGACGGTATGGGGAAATCAGGCTGACGATACGTATTCTCCCGATTGGAAAACCTATAAGAATCATTCTCGTGCCGTAGCATGATCGGCCATTAGTTTATGGACGAAACATACAGTTATTTCGACTGCATTGATGCCGACACGAGAACAAAGTTTGACTTTTGTGAGGTTCGTAACGCAGCTGCTATCATCTCTTCGACCAGCCCCCTAGAATGGCAAGACTTCCTCGATGTTTTGCAAAACTTTCGACTTACCCATGACGATGTCATTGATGATGGAGGTAACAAGTCTGATTTAGCCGCTCGTTTGGACGAGTCATTCCGAGAGAAGAAATGGAGAGAAGGCCGAGTTGATACTTTGATTAAGCTGCTGGTCAAAATCAGTCCATACCGAAAGGTCGGGGAAAAAGAATCAAGGATCACGGAATCAATAGTTCAAAATGAGGGCTATAAAGTAGATAACCTTAAAGGTCGTATTGCGTTAGATGTCGAGTGGAATGCAAAGGACGGCAACCTTGATCGCGATCTTAGTGCCTATCGCGCCCTTTACGACGCGGCGTTAATTGATGCTGGAGTTATCATCACCAGAACCCAGGAGGATCTGCGCGCATTAGCCCTTCGCTTAAAACCGGATTCCACCAAGTTTGCAACGACGACGACCACAAATATGGGAAAACTTCGTCCCCGTCTGACAAGAGGCGACGCGGGCGGCTGTCCGGTGTTAGCGGTTGCCATAACGGCAAAATGTCTGGATTTTTTGCCGTGAATCAACCCAGCCCACCCGATCAATGAAGGCTTTCGAATCCGCACCCCCGACATGGAGGAAATCAACCTCCTCACGCGTGTCGGCAACGAGGTGGAAATCCGCTGATCCAGCTCCCCCGCAACGATAAAGCAGAAAGTGTTCATGTAACCGCTTCCTGGGTTTGACGCGAGTGGCTTTCGGCTCGGCTAGTCCGTGAAGTGCGCGTTGATCCTCGTCCTGTGTAACTGTATTTGAGGCAAGAACCGCCATGCATGAAGCTACCAATGATATGAAAATAACAAAAAACTGAAGATGAAGCGCACCAGCATCATCCTTACAACTCTGTTCTTAGCCACGCTGGACGCGTCGCGCGTCGCCAATGCCTCGCCATCCGTATCCAGTGGGTCTGACGGCAGGCTTGCGTACACCCATGATAAACAAGGGAACCAGATTCCAGATTTTTCCCGGTGCGGTTACATGGGTGGAGGCGTCGCAATCCCCGTAGTCCCGGTGGCAAGGGAGTTGTCACCTCAAGCTGGCCAAGCGGATGACACCGCTCGCATTCAGGCGGCGATCGATGCACTTTCGTCCGTAAAGCCAAATGAACATGGGCTTCGCGGCACGCTTTTACTCAAGCGCGGACTTTACCGTGTGGCCGGAACGCTCAAGGTGGCGGCTTCAGGCGTTGTGATCCGGGGCGAAGGACAGACCGCCAATGACACCATCCTGCTAGCAGCCTGTCGGACTTAGAAGAAACTTTAAATTCCGCAGAGCTTCGATCACACTCCGCGCATGGCAGTTCGTTTCGTCTCTGTGGATCATGACACCCCGATGCTGTTGCCGCCTGATCTGCGGGACTGGGTGCCAGCCGATCACATCGTTCATTTCGTGATGGATGCCGTAAAGCTGCTCGATCTCAGCTCAGCGAAAATCAATCACCGCGGCACCGGCAGCGCACAATATCCGCCCTCCATGATGCTCGG
>JANXMQ010000103.1 GCA_025354565.1 Akkermansiaceae bacterium | reverse complement strand
TCCAGTTGCCGGTTTCATCGAAGGTGAAGTCTTCTTGCTGCTGGCGGGTGGTGGGATCAATGCCGGTGTAGGGCGGGCCGGACGAGGGGGTGAGGTCGCCGCGATCATGCCGCTTGACCTGCTGGAGGTCGTCATACCAGTAGTAATTGTCCTGAGTGGCAACCGATAGTGAGTGAGCTTTCACGTTGTTCTGCCACATTACACCACCCATTCTGTTTCGTCCATCCTTTGTGTGAACAAGATTGGTGGAGCTGGTTTTCCAGATCGTTTCAACGAGGCGACCGAAGCGTGCTGCGGGGCAGTCCCAAATAACAGACATTGACAGCGATTTCTGTGATTGGTGGGGATAGCGCGGGTTGAACAGGCGGAATGAAGTTCCGCGCTCCAGTTAGAACGCGCCGTTGAGTTTGCGGCCGATCCAGAAGATTCCTAACAAGATGACAAGCGCGGTGACGGTGGCCCAGTGGGACCAGAGCGGGATGCGGTTTTCCAGCGGGCGGGGCTCGGGCAGGGCGGTGATTTCCTTGATGAGGTCGGCGAGTTGGGCGGGTTGGATGACACGGCCACGCGAGACTTTGGCCATTTCCTCAAGCACCTCGGGGCGGGCGGGTTGGCCGGTTTTTTCGATTTCCGCGCCTTGGACGAGGATGGTGGTTTCGAGTGGCTTGTCCTCGGCTCCGGTGGCGGTGGCGCGGAGTTTCCAAGCGCCGGGAAGGTCGGCCTTGAAACGCCCGCTGAAGGCGCCCCAAGCGGTATCATTTTTTTGGAGTTCGAGGCGCTGGGTGCGGCCGTCGGGCGCGGTGAGATCGACGGCTACGGTGCCTTCCTTGAGTGGTGCGCCATTGGGATCGAAGGCATTGGCATTGAGGGTGACGGTGGAGCCGGGTTGGGGGCGCTCGGGGTTGAAGAAGAGCCTCACGCGTTGGCCGGCGGCCATGTTGCGTTGATAGGACATCCAGCGGGCGACCTGGCCCCAGAACCGATAGTGATAGAGATCCTCGACGCCGCGCCGCCAGCGCCAAGCCGAGTCGATGCCCATGAATAGCACCTTGCCGCTGCCTGCGGGCTTGGTGACTAACAGCGGGATGGGGCCGAACTTTCCGCGCCGGTTGCCATGGACGGCGAGGACCTCGGCTCCACCCTTGGCTTTGATGACGGGGGCGTGCCAATAGAAGCCGGGAAGGCGACGCCAGATCTCGGGGTTTTCCTCCTCGTTGTTTCCTAACATGGTGAGCAGCGAGGCGCGGCCCTCGGTGGTGAGGGTGAGCGGGGAGGGGATGGACTCGGCCAGACCGAGTTTGTTCGTGTCGTCGAGAATGACCGGCATTAGATCGGATAGATCGGTATCCAGCAGGGAAAATTCGTTGCCCTGGGAGCCGGGCATGAAGATGAGTCCGGATGCTTGGTTTTCCACGAGGCCGCGGATGAGGGTGCATTGTTCCTTGGTGAGTTGGTTGTTGCCGATGCCGACATCGCCGATGAAAATGACATCGTATTTCGCAAGGTCTTCGATTTTGGCGGGGAACTCTTTGAGATAGTCCTTGCCCTCGCCGGGGCCGAGCGCGGGGTGGAAGAGCAGGCAGGAAAGCTCGACGCCGGGATCGCGCGAGAGGGCGTTGCGCAGGAAGCGGTATTCCCAACGCGGCAGACTCTCGATGAGGAGGACGTGGATTTTTTCCGGGCGACCGGCGATGGTAAATTTGCGGGAGTTGTTCGATGCGACGAGCTCGCCATCGGCCACTGGGATGGAGAGTTCGAGGGTCGAGGAGCCTTCCTTGTCCAAGCGCCAGAGGATGGAGTCGTAGGTCTCGGCGTTCGGCGGGATGACGATGTCCTTGGTGTGCTCATGCCCGGCCTCGTCGCGGAGGCGGACGATGGTGCGGACTTGGCGGTCGAGTGAGGAACGGATGGTGAAGGGGATCTGCACGTTTTCCCCGACGATGCCATAGGTGGGCGCGGTGACGGATAGGAGATCGAGATCGGGCAGGCGGACCTTGCTGCCGACGGGGATCGGAAACAGTGGCACGCCGCGCAGGCGCATTTTTTGGGCGGCGACGACGGGCGGTTGGCCGAGATTGTAGTCGCCATCGCTGAGGAGGACGACGGCGCGAAGGTTCGTTTGCTTGGCGAGGAGATCCGTTAGCGGGGCTTCGAGGTCGGTGCCGGCGAGGGTTGAAGAGGTTGCGGATGAAGCATCGGGCGGGGTGGCGAAGGGGAGGGCGGTGACGTCGTTGGCACCCTTGGCTTCGAGGGGTTTCCAGAGCTCAGAAGCGAGGGCTTTTTTCACCCAGTCGGCGCGGGAAACGACCTCGGATTTGGCGGATAGAATGGGTGGCAGGGTGGCATCGACGGTGGTCATCGACTTGGAATCATCCCATAGAATCGCGATCTGCGGCTTGCTGTCAGGATGGACAGTGGTCAGCCACTCCGGTTGCCAAAGCAGGACGACGACGACGAGAGTGGCGAGAAAACGCAGGCACTCTAACAACGAGGTGCGCTTCGGATGCGGGCTGCGCTTCCACGAAATGAAGGACAAGGCACCGATGAGGAGCAAGGCGCAGATGCCAAGCCAGAGGGTGAGCGGAGTGGGGGTAAGATGAAGCACTAAATCTTAAGGATTAAATTCTAAACGAAGTGGGAGGTGAGCCCTTTTCGTCCCTACGGTCAGTGTTGCCATGGCGTGACGCTAGAGAGGTCCGGGAATGCTTTCCAGTGTTTTTAAAAATAGTGAGAGGCAGATCAGAAAAGGTAAGTTTCCGCCTCAAGAAAATCCTGCCCGTGGATCAGGTGATCGAGCAGTGGGACTCCGGTGAGGTCTTCGATCACGCTTTTGTTGGTAATCATGGCGGTGTCCATTTCGTCCGCCAGTTGATTGAGGACGACCCCCGCGCAGACCAGGCCCTTGGAGCGGATCGCATTCACGGTGAGTAAAATGTGGTTGAGCGCGCCGAGGCGATTTGCAACGACGATGACAACCGGCAGTTTCAAGTCCGCCGCCAGATCGGAGACCCGGTAGTTCGCTGCCAGTGGGACTTCCCAGCCACCCGCGCCCTCGACCAGGACGATCTTGTGGCGAGCGGCGAGGTGGTGAAATCCGGCTAACATTACGGCGGGATCGACCGTACGATTTTCCAACATCCCGGCGACGTAGGGGGCGACTGCGGTGTTGAGGAAAACCGGATTCACCTCGTCCATGCTGATTTCTCCCGAAGCGGCAGCGAGAATAACGGCATCCTCACGATCACCGCAGGCGATGGGCTTGTAGCCGACGGCATCGTGACCCGCGTTGCGCAGAGCTTCGAGAATCAGCCGGGTGACATAAGTTTTCCCGACTCCGGTATCCGTGCCGGTGATGAAAATGCTCATGTGCGATGCGTGGCCTGCCGGGGCGGATGGGTCAAGTCGTGGCTGTGACAAATTTGCCTTTTCCGTGGGAGATACCGGTTCATGCTCACGCCAGATGACAGCGGATTTCCTAGTGATCGGTGCCGGTATTGGTGGCCTCTCTTTCGCCCTGCGGGCGGCGCGGTATGGCTCGGTGATCGTGGTGACGAAGGGTTCGGCCTATGAATCGAATACGGCATGGGCACAGGGTGGCATCGCCTCGGTGTTGCCGGAAGCCCTGCGTGATCCCGGTGACTCGGAGGAAATGCATGTGGCCGACACTTTGGACGCTGGAGCCGGACTGTGCAAAGAGGCAGCGGTGCGGACGATCATCCACGAGGGCGCGGCGGCGATCGAGGATCTGGTGGATTATGGGGTTTCATTCGACCGGGAAGGGGATCATTTCCTGCTCGGGAAAGAAGGTGGTCACTCGCACCGGCGGATTCTCCATGCGCGCGACACGACCGGGCGGGAGGTGGCTAGGGCGCTTATTGAGACTGCGCGTAAAACGCCTAACCTAACATTGCTGGAGGATCATTTCGTCATCGATCTCATCACGACCGCCAAGCTCGGTGCGGTGGTGGATGACCGCGTGCTCGGAGCCTATGTGCTCGATACGAAGACGAACGAGGTAAAGGTTTTCTGCTCCGACCGGGTGATACTCGCAGCAGGCGGATGCGGAAAAGTTTATCTCTACACGACCAATCCCGACTCCGCGACGGGCGATGGCGTGGCCTTGGGTTGGCGGGCCGGGGCGTCCATTGCCAACATGGAATTCATCCAATTTCACCCGACCTGTTTCTACAATCCGGGTGCAACTGGTCCGGAAGCGCGATCGTTCCTTGTTAGCGAGGCGGTGCGCGGTGAGGGTGGGATTTTGATTAATGGAAAAGGCGAGGATTTCACGAAAAAAATCGACCCACGCGGCTCGCTGGCCCCGCGTGACATCGTTGCTCGCGCCATCGACCGCGAGATCAAGCGGACTGGTGCGAACTGCGTCTATCTGGATGTCACCCACAAGCCGCCGGGCTTCATGCGGGAGCGCTTTCCCTATATCTATCAGACATTGCTTAAATTCGGCCTCGACTGTGAGACCCAGCCGATCCCGGTGGTGCCAGCCGCGCATTACCAATGCGGCGGCGTCCTTACTGATGTGAACGGCAAGACGACCATCCGCGGGCTGTTCGCGGTGGGAGAGGTGGGCTGTACCGGCCTGCATGGCGCGAACCGGTTGGCCTCCAACTCGCTGTTGGAAGGCAATGTTATCGCCCGCCGTGCGTTGGAGGAAATGATGCGGCTCTATCCTCCCGGTAAATTCGTTCCACCCCCGCCGGTGATCCCCGCTTGGGAACATGGCGACACCGCCGAGCCGGACGAACTGGTAGTGATCTATCACAACTGGGACGAGATCCGACGACTCATGTGGGACTATGTTTCCATTGTCCGCACCGACAACCGCCTGCGCCGCGCGACCGCCCGGCTGCGGAATTTGAAAAAGGAAGTCCGCGAGTTTTACTGGGGCCACCGGGTGAATGCGGACATTCTCGAACTGCGGAATCTCGTCGCTGTGGCGGGCCTCATCGTGGAATGCGCCACCCGCCGCAAGGAGTCGCGCGGACTGCACCACACGCTGGATCATCCGAATACCGAGGAACGGCTGTGCGCGGATACGGTGTTGCGGAAATTCTGATAGGATTAGGGCTTCGCGTATTCCTGCCACCAGGTTTCCGCCGCCGTGGCGTCCGGCGCGCCATCCGCAATGACCAGACGGTAGCGGGCGATGTAGTTTGCACCGGGGACGATTTCCATGTCGCCAAGCTGTTGTGGAGCGAAACAGAAAAACGGCTGGTCGGGATGGGCGCGGATCGGCTGGGGAAAACGGAAGTTTCCAGGATGATCTAAAATTGTTAGGCCGCAGGTTTGGCCTTCGACGGTGCCGCCGATCCAGCACCATTTTTCGCGTGAAGTGTTGAGCTTTGCCCGATCCGTGATGCCGGAGGCCGAAAGGAATTTGCAATTTCCCGGGCCATTCCAAGCCTGACTGCCGCGGAATCCGAAGCCACCGTATCGGTATTGCGGCAGCTTGAGCGGAGAGTCACCGGCGCAATTCTGGGTTGAGGTGAAGTCGATGATATAGCGCTTATCGACAGCGGAAACACTGACATCCCAAGTCTCCAGCAATGCGACCTTGGCGGGGGTCGCCGTGAGATCGACGAAGCGGTGCCGGACCTTGAATCCAGCCATGCCAGCGTTTTGCCAAACTGCATCGAGGGCGACAAACTCGACGGTTCCTGTCTTGTCGCCCATGTTCCAGAAATCCGGGTGGCGGCCTTCAAATTCAGTTTTCGTCCACGGACTCCAGACGCCGTGATGATGCAAATGATTCGCCGGGAAATCATCAGTGATCAGCCGACCCGACGGCGTATGGATCGACTGGATATACCCGCCGCGGAGATAGGCTTGCGGAATATCCGGTCGCGGCAGATCGCCGGGTTCCTCCTGATAGCGAAGGATTTCGTTTTTCCCCGCGCGAAGCACAAGTTGACGGCCCTCGCGGGTGGCCGTGACTTCATCGCCTGCGAGGAGGTCCCCACCGCAGAGGGTGGCGAGAATCACAAACCATTTCATGACCGCCGGATACGTTCTGCTCTGACGGATCTATCGACACTATCAGGATCTTATTCGAGCGGCATGCGGGTAAGAAAAAGCGCGCGCCGTAATATCCCCCCGGATCTCACAACGCGCGCTTTTTTCAGAGCCACTCGACCTTGCCTGTTCGGTTGACTTCCCCCCGGATGTCAATGGCGAAACTTTTTGGCTCGGTTTCTTGGCTGAGTATTCTTGGGGGCCGAAGCGCCTCAGAACGCAATCAAATTACCTGAAAATCAGGAGATCGGAAGCTTTTTAGCGTCTCGATATCGGCCAAGTGGTCCCAGAATCGGCCATAAGAGGGGAAATCTGGGTTGAAATTTGGGACAAGTTGAAAATCGGGAATGTAACGTGAGGAAAATGCGCTGGAATGGCAGTCGGCTTACGGTGATGCTGCCACCCAGCCACCTTGTCCGATCTTTTCACCACTCCTGCGGCCTCGTCCCATAAGCCAGATCCCACCGAGCCGTTAGCGGCGAGGATGCGACCCCGCTCGCTCGACGAGGTGGCCGGCCAACAACACATTCTTGCGCCGGGAAAACTGCTGCGGCGGGCGATCGAGTCGGATCGTTTCACCTCGCTGATCTTTTATGGACCACCGGGGACGGGGAAAACCACCCTTGCCAGCGTGATCGCCAGAACGACTGGCTCCCGTTTCGAATCGCTCAACGGCGTGGAATCCAACGTCGCGGAAATCCGGGCAAAGATCGACCAGGCCCGGACCTGGCGTGACCTGCGGGGCGAGACGACCATCCTGTTCATCGACGAGATCCACCGCTTCAACAAGGCCCAGCAAGACGTATTGCTGCCGCACATCGAGCGGGGAGTCGTGCGGTTCATCGGCGCGACGACGCACAATCCTTATTTCCATGTGAACTCGCCGCTGGTCTCGCGGTCGCAGATTTTCCAGTTGGAGCCGGTACCGGTGGAGGATGTCATCACGGTGCTGAAGCGGGCGATTGCGGATGCCGAGCGCGGGTTGGGAAACTATCAGATAGACGCCGCGTCAGAGGCGCTCTGGCATCTTGCCGAGAAATCCGATGGGGATGTTAGGAAAGCCTTGAGTGCGCTCGAACTGGCGGCCCTAACCACTCCGAGCGGTGACGGGGGTGCGGTGCGGCTGACCTTGGCCGTCGCGGAAGAGTCGATCCAACGCAAGGCGGTGGTTTATGATACTGATGGCGACGCGCATCACGACACGATTTCCGCATTCATCAAATCCATCCGCGGGTCGGATCCGGATGCCGCGCTGTATTGGTTGGCGAAAATGCTGCACGCTGGCGAGGACCCGCGCTTTATCACCCGGCGTCTGGTGATTTCTGCCTCGGAAGACATTGGTTTGGCCGATTCGCTGGCGTTGCGGGTGGCGCTGGATGCTCATGCGGCGTTTGAATTCGTCGGAATGCCCGAGGGCCGGATTGCGCTGGCTCACGCGACCGTCTATCTGGCCACCGCGCCGAAATCGAACACTGCGTATGCCGCGCTGGGCAGGGCCATGGAGGACGTGGAAAACGGCCGCACGCTCGCTGTGCCGGTGCATCTCCGCACGAATACCCGCAAGAAAATCGCCGCCGCTTCTGGCGAGTCCGAGGATGCGATGAAATATCTCTACGCCCATGACTACGAGGGGGCATACATTCCCCAAGCCTATTTACCTGAGGGCCGGACTTACTATCAGCCGGGCGAGCAGGGTATGGAAAAGCGCATCAAGGAGCGATTGGATTTCTGGCGGAGCAAGCTCGCTTGACGCCGAATTTCACGCTTCCATCGGTGCAGTTCCGGTGCAGTGTGTTTGCAATGCGCCGCACGGGAGTTGTTCATACCCGCTATCAATCGCTGGAAATCTGGAAGTCGAATCTGGCGACGGAGTTCCGCGTGGCGGGGGCGCTGCATGCTTGGCATCACCGTCAGCGCTATCTAACCGGATTGGCGTGGGATCTGATCGCGGCGGCGGCGTTGCTGCGCGAGGCGGGGCCACCGCGCTCGGTGCTGATGCTCGGGCTGGCGGGCGGGACGGCGTATCGGGTGCTTCGGCATTTGCTGCCGGACTGCAAATTGACAGCCATCGATATCGACACGGAGATCGTGGCGCTGGCGCGTGAGCACATGGCATTAGATGCGCTCGACATCGAGATCATCACCACAGACGCCTACCCATGGCTGGCGCGGAATCGGCGGAAATTCGACGTGGTGTTCGATGATATTTACCTCGCGGGGAAAACCGATGTATTCCGCCCGCAAGCATGGAATCCCGAGCTGTTAGTCCATCTTCGGCGCGCCATGGCTCCAGGTGGATTGTTAGCGGTGAATCTGGTGACTGGCGCTGGGCATCGGACGATGCAATCCCTGACCCGGAAAATTTTGAGCGAGGCATTCCCAGTAGTGAGAAGTCTCACGACAGAGGCGGGCATGAATGAGGTGTTAGTGGCTGGAGAGGCCGTGATGACCCGCCGCCAACTCGATCCATACGACGAGGTTTTCAAAGATTGGCGGGACCGAATGTATTGGGACCGGGTGGCGGTGCGGCGGATTTGATAGATTATGCATGACCCGATCCACGAGCTCTACGAAAGCCACGCCTATCCGCCAATGAGTCATCCTCTAGCGGATCCGGCGGTGAGTGCGGTGGCGGCACAGCTCGGTGGCTTGCAAACGCCGCATCCAGCGCGGGCAAGGATTTTAGAAATCGGCTGTTGTTCCGGGCACAATCTGATCCCGCTGGCCCTGCGCTGGCCGGAGAGCGAATGCATTGGCATTGATCTGGCGGAAACATCGATCCGGGAAGCGCACAGAAGTGCAGCTGCGGCGGGGGCTTCTAACGTGCAATTTCACACTGCGGATCTGCGGAATTTCATCGCGGATGATGGACCGTTTGACTTCATCATTGCGCATGGATTTTTCTCATGGGTGCCGGATGAGGTGAAGGCGGCGCTGCTGGTTTTCTGCCGGAAAAACCTCAGTCCAGCGGGTATTGCGACTGTGAGTTTTAATCTGGAATGCGGCTGGGCGGCGCGCTTGCCGGTGATTCAGAAGGTCCGCGCGATCCAGCAAGCGAGGGGCGGGGACATCATTTCGGCGCTCGAAATTTTGCGCTTCGTGACCGAGTCGGACTCGCCGGAAATCGCGATTATCGATGACATGTTAGCCAAGGGACCAGCGATCCTAGCCTTCGATGATTTTGGGCCTGTCAATGATCCGTGGCCGCTCGATCGTTTCGCCCAAGCGGCGTTGAAGGCGGGGTTGCGCTGGCTGGGTGAATCAGACCCAGCGGAAAACATCCCATCCACTCTTAGTGACGAAATGGTCGAAACTCTAGCAGAGATTGTCAAGGATCCACTAGCATTTCAAATGGCTGCGGATGCGGCAGCGGAGCGGACGTTTCGTTCGGGCATCCTGTGCCGCGATGATGCGCCGCTGGAAGATCCGATTCCGCTGGGCATGATGTTAGGGTTTTCAGTTAGAATGGGGAAGGAGCCGCCCGAGAGTGGGGCTTTGGAAATTTGGCGGGCGATAGCGTCGTTCGCACCGGCCTGTGTGCCGTTGGAGGAAGTGCTGGCCATTTTGCCGGAATGGGATCCGCGGGACATGGCCGGGAAGGTTTATGAGGGTATCACCACCGGCTGGATTTTGCCACGCATCGAGCCGTATGAATATGCCTCCCAGCCGGGCGATTTCCCGAAGTTAAATGCCTTCCGACTGCATTGTGCGCGGAAAAAGTTACCGCTGGTGGACGCGTGGCACAAGCCATGCCTGTTTCCAGAACGGCACTTCGAGATTCTGGAAAGGATGGACGGGAACCGGAGTTGCAGAGAGCTCGCCGCATTTTCCCACAGCCATTGTCCGGAACTCGCCTTCCAGCCATGGCTTCAACATCTCGCATGGCGCGGGATGTTCGCCTGAGTGGCGGGCCTTCTCAACCATTATTGTAAGGTCGAGGGTTGCTTCATCTCAACGAGATGCGTTTTACAATGGATCAACTGATTTGTTTTAGAAATGTCAGTCGAGAGGATTGTTCCGACCACTTCCCCGTTTGATTCTAACGGGTGATCCGACCTTCGTGACATCATATAACAAGGGCGCGAAATCCCGTGGCAGGCGGATACAGCCGTGTGAAGCGGCCTCGCCGGGGCGGGGGATTTCGCCGGCGTGCATGCCCACCCCGTAAGTGGTGACCTGCATCCAGTGGTGCATCGGAGCACCCGAGTAATGATTGCCGGGCGGAACAGGACTCTGCGGTGTGGCGTCGCCATTGGTGACATTGCCCGCCTCGTCCGCGATCCAGCCGTAACGTCCGGAAATCCGGAGAGGCAGCTTGTCGAGGATGGTATAGTCGCCGGTCGCGGTAGCGTGGCCTTCTCTACCGGTGGAAACAAAAGACCAACCGATGAGCCTCCCGCCGCGACGGTAAGTAGCGATTTGTTTGGCAAGGTCAATTTCCACGGCAACCTCACCGGGACCTTTGTCATCGCGCCATTCATAAAGGACTGGCTTGGCCTTGGGCGGCGGGGCGGGCTGGAAGAGTCCGCACGAGGTGGCCAGCACGCTGAGACCGACGGCGACACAGCAAGCGGGTGGGGGAATTGGCATGCGGAAAACCATAGCAGGTCGTTACCCAATCCGAGAAGACCGTCTTTGCCAAGCCGCATTTGTTGGCGGGCAAGCAAGGGATCAGCGGACTTGCACAAACTGTCTCTTGAAACTTCATTTTCGGCCCGCCAAGCTGTGCGCGTGATTCCCAATGTCCTCGCAGAACGCTACGCCTCGCCCGCACTTCAAGCCATCTGGTCCGCCGAGGGGCGCATCGTCTTGGAACGCGAATTTTGGATCGCCGTGATGAAAGCCCAGCGCGAGCTTGGGCTGGATGTCCCGGCTGAAGCCATCGCCGCTTACGAGTCTGTGAAGGACAACGTCAATCCCGCAGCCATTATGGCCCGGGAAAAAATCACCCGCCACGATGTGAAAGCCCGCATCGAGGAGTTCAACGACCTCGCCGGCCATGAGCAGGTTCACAAGGGCATGACCTCGCGCGACCTCACGGAAAACGTCGAGCAACTCCAGGTTTACCGCTCGCTGCTCATTATCCGCGACAAGACCGTGGCCACCCTCCGTCGTTTTCGCGAGCGCTCGGAACAATGGGGCGACCTCGTTCTAACGGCCCGCACCCACAACGTCGCGGCCCAGCCGACCACGCTTGGCAAACGCATCGCCATGTTCGGCGAGGAACTGCTCAGCGGCTTGCAAGCGCTCGATGCGGTCATCGCCGCCTACGCCGTCCGTGGCCTCAAGGGCGCGGTCGGCACTCAGATGGACCAGCTTTCCCTCTTCGACGGGGATGCGGAAAAAGTCACCGCTCTCGAACAACGCGTGGTCACTCACCTCGGCCTGCCCGCCGTCTGGACGAACGTCGGCCAAGTCTATCCGCGCTCGCTTGATTTCCGCGTGGTCGCCGCTCTAACCGATTTGTGTTCCGGCCCTTCTTCCTTTTGCAAGACCCTGCGGTTGATGGCGGGCAATGAGACTGCCAGCGAAGGCTTCGCCCCCGGCCAGACCGGCTCTAGCGCCATGCCGCACAAGATGAACTCCCGATCCTGCGAACGCGTGAATGGCTTCCATGTCATCCTCAAAGGCTACCTCGCCATGGCCGCCGGCCTCGCGGGCGACCAATGGAACGAGGGCGATGTTTCCTGCTCTGTCGTCCGCCGCATCATGTTGCCGGATTCTTTCTATACCATCGACGGAATGTTCGAAACCTTCCTAACGGTCCTCGACCAGATGGATGCCTATCAGGCCGTGATTGCCGCCGAGACTGCCCACTATCTGCCCTTTCTCATGACCACCACCATCATGATGGAAGCCGTGAAATCCGGCGTCGGGCGGGAGACCGCGCACAAGGCGATCAAGGAGCACGCCGTCGCCACCGTGAACGATCTCAGGCAGGGTAAAATCGACCGCAACAACCTCATCGAGCGACTCGCCGGTGACGAGCGGTTAGGTCTTTCGCGCGAGGATCTCGATTCGATCCTCGCCAAGGGCGACCGCGAATCCGGCGCGGCCAAGGCTCAAATCGCGGCCTTCTCTACGGCAGTTAGAAAACTCGAAGCCGCCAGTCCGCAAGCCGCCGCCTACGCGCCGGGCTCGATTCTATAAGAGGCTGTCTTAACATGACAAGGATTCTGGATTTTACTCCATCAGTTTCTTCACCGTCTCCTCGTTGCCTTTCCATCTATCCAGAATTCCCTTTTCATCGACCTGCAAGGAATCGCCCGGATGGAGGACGATGTTCTTGTGGGCGAGGTTGGTGAAATCCAGACAATACTGTTTTCCATCGCGGATGAGGAACATATTGCGGCTTCCGAAATCATTGCGTCCGCCGGCGTTGTCGATCGCCTGGACGACGGTCATGCCCTTTCGGAACGGCGTGTCGCCCGAGCGCCGGACTTGCCCGCCGACACTAATTAGCGCGGGCCCCTGCTGATCCTTTCCTTGCACGGTTTCCACTTCGATGGCCGGGCGTGAGTAGATTCCCGCCTTTCGATAAGCGGCTTCCGCAGCACGGGCGAATTGCTCGGGAGTCAGGCCACGGGCAGCCAACAGCTCCGTCAGCAGTGGCAGACGCACACTGCCGGTTTCTCCAATACGATAGATCCCGGAAATTTTCTGTTGCTCCGCAGGTTCGACGCCGCGGATGGTGAGGTTGATCTGTTCTCCGGGCTCCAATCCGGCGTAAGCCGGGCTGGCAAGGATGCAGAGGAGCAAAAACCCGGCAAGCTTGGTGAGTGGACGTTTCATGGTATTTTTCATAGGCGGAATTAACTTTGTGGCATAAAGTAACTTTGGCAAGGGCGGAATTTCAGGACGGAATTTCAATGGGGCGGCGATGGCGCTTTTAAGCCATAATGCGACTTGGCAATTCTGATCCGCCAGATAGATTGGATTTTGTTAGCTACATCCTCCCCCTTCCCCCATGAAAATCGCCGCCATCTCATCCCTGTTGGCCCTTGCCAGTTCCGTTTTCGTCACTCCGCTTTCAGGCAGCCCGCTCGACGATGCTGCGGCGTTATTGCAGTCAGGAAAATTCCCCGACGCGGCGGTTGCATTTGCAGCACTGCCAGCGGATGCCGGACCCGCCGACTATACGACCTATCTCAAGGCGTTGAGCTTTCACCTTGCCAATCGGCAGGATGAAGCGATTGCCGCAGCCGGGGCCGTGTCGGCGGATTCGCCGTGGGGAATGAAGGCAAAGTTTCTCAAAGGGGCCGCACTAACAAAAGCGAAGAAACACCGGGAGGCCGAGGCAGTTTATGCCGCAGAAGCAGCCCGCGCCTTTTCTCCGGCAAGGAGGGACATTCTAGTGAAAACCCTGCTCGACTTCGCGGCAGAGGCGGAACATCCCGTCTTGGGTAGCGATGTCAGATCCACGAAACCGGATTGGAAGAAGTCTGCATTGCTCTATGATAAGGTCTTGGACATGCCGATCACGACGGAGCTGCAAGCAGAGGTTCTATATCGCAAGGCCATGCTCTATCATGAAGCTGGCCGCCTTCAGGAAGCCGAGTTGGCATTCCAAACTTGGTTGACGTCGTTTGATCCAGATTGGCCGATTGACTTCGGAAATGGTAAAACGAATCCGAAGGTGAAATTCATCGGCAAGCCACGTGTGGAAGCCCGCCAGCATTTGGCAGAGAATCTAATCGCCCAGAATCACAGGGGAGATGCAAGAGCGGTGGCGAAAAACTTGTCGGCGATGATCGCGGCACTCCCCCCCACATCACCGGACAAGGCACTTGCCGGCGATGCGGCGTGGCTGCTTGTGCAGACCTACGCGCCGCCAGATTCAAACCACAGGCCGCCAACGCAGGGTGACGACGCGCTACCCCGTCAGGGCAATCAGTCAACCGGCGATTTCTTGCCTAATCAAGTAGGACAGGAATCTCAGGTGGAACACGATCCATTCGCTGCGGCATCGGGTAACGCTCAAAATGGCTCCCCCAGTCCCTCCCGCTCCCGCCTTCCCAATCCCGGCTACGATGCGGCGGATTATTTGTCACAACTCCGCAATTTTCTCCACGACCATCCCTCCCACGCGACGGCATCCCTCGCATCGGAAAAGATCGCGCAGACGCTCGATCACCAAAGCAAGGATGCTGAGACTATCCTGGCGTGGCGCGAATTTGTGGATACCGGAAATTTCAAATTCGATTCTAACAGCGATAGCAACCGCAAGCCGGACCCTGCCACCGGGATGACACTAGCAGAAAAATTGGCACGCCGCCAACAGTCGGGCGCTTTCCGCATCGGGCAGATCCATTTCAACCACCAACGCTATGCGGAGGCCATCGACCAATGGCGGAAATATATCACCACTTGGCCTAACGGAGCCGAATGGCAACAGGCACAAAGTGGGATTGTCGATGCAGAATTCCAAACCGGGCTTTCGGCCGTCGCAACCGGCGATGAAGCGAAGGCGCGTGAAGTGTTCGATGCGTTTCTCGGTCGTTATCCACTCGATGCGAGAGCGAGACAGATTCTATTCATCTACGGCCAGACCCGCTACGCCGCTGCGCAAATGCTCAAGGAGCGGAAAGCCGCCGCGGATCTAATTTCCTTGGAATTCCAAAAAGCCATCGATGAATGGGCACGACTCATCACCAAGTATCCCGGCACCGAGGAATCCTCACTCGCGCTCTACAATACCGCCCTCATCATCAGTGATGAGTTCGGCAGACTAGAAGACGGACTCGCCACTTTCAAGCGTGTCACTTGGGGAAACTGGGCGAATCCCGCGCAGCGCCGGGTTGAACTGATGAACAGTAAGTCTCTGGCCGTCGCCTCGGAACGCGTTTTCCGTTTGAACGAAACGCCCACCGTTAAAGTCAGCGTTAGAAATATCGAAAAACTCAAAGTCAGCCGGTATTCGCTGGATGTGGAGGCGTTCTTCCGCAGTCGTCATCGGATGGATGCGATCGACCTGCTAGATATCGACTTGATCTCACCCGAAAAGACTTGGGAGGTGAAAGTGGCGGATTACGCGCACTTCCGATCCATTCAACAGGAAATCCCCGTCGAATTCGCTGACAACAAAGCAGGCGCGTGCATCATCCGCGTCGAGGGCGAGGACTGGCAGGCGACCACCCTGGTCGTGCGCAGTGATATTGATGTGTTAGTGGAATCCGCCCGCCGCGAATTGTTGGCCTTTGTCATGAATGGCCCTGACAAAGTTCATGTGGTCGATGCGAACATTCTGGTCAGCGATGGTGAGAAGATTGTCGCCACCGGCAAATCCGGAGCCGACGGCATATTCCGCGCCAAACCAGAAGGCATCGAAAAGGCTGGTTCCATGCGGGTCCTAGTCAGTACCCCGCGCGGCATGGCCGGCAGTTTTCTATCACTTGCTGGATTGGGGCTCAGCACGCCGCCAGTGAAAATGTCCCGCATTTTGTTTGAACGCGGAGATTATGCACCCGGTGATCAAGTCGGCTGGCACGCCATCCGCCGGGACGTTAAGGATGGCACGTTTAAAGTCCCCGAGGCGGGTGATGGTTGGAAATGGCGGGCACAACTTCCTGATGGACGACTGCTCTATGAAGGGCCTGTCACATGGTCCCCGCAGGGACTCTGCAGTGGTGAGTTCATCTTGCCTCCCTCGGCATCCAGCGGCGATTACAAGGTCCGCGTTTTCAACAGCAAGGAAAGTCTTCAGGCGAATTTTAATGTGAATGCGGATGAAGGCTCTCCCCGAGGATACATCACTTCCACCCTCCCGGAGGGACAGGCGTTTTTACAAGGCGAGGTGATCAAGGGCGCGTTTATCGTGAGTTATTCTAACGGTCTTCCGGTGGTGGGGGGCACGGCCATGCTAACGCTGCCCGATGGAACAAAGACGGAGATCACATTCGATCCGTCGGGTCGCGTGGCTTACGAATTGCCCACGACGTTATTGAAGCCTGGAGTCTATCCGATCCTGTTGAGGGTTCCGGCTTTGGATACGAACTACACACAGGTTATTCGTATTTCCGCAAACGACTATTCGATGGCGTTTGAGGATTTACCCGAAGGAGCACTTGCCGGAGAACCGTTTGATTTCAGAGTCAAGACGCTCGATTATCGCGGGAAAAACTTCGCCACCGCCCTCAAACTCACCATCGTCCGGCGTGAGCCAGCTAAAGCCGGACGCGTCCTCGAAGGAGTGCCATGGCTCAGTGGATTCATCAGTCAGGCGACGGATACAACGATCTTTGAACGAGACTTGAAAACCGACGTCACCGGCAAGGTTTCCCAAAACATCACATTACCGAAAAGCGGACTCTACTTGATTAAATTGTTAGGAATAGACAAGCAAGGCCATGAAGTGACAGCGGAATCCACACTCCAGGCCAGTGGTGGCGAGGATGATTCAAAGCTCCACTTGTTGTCAGACGCCACTCATCTAATCGCCGGGCAACCGTTTAAAATCCGGGTCCAATCTGGCATCGACCATCCCTTCGCCCTCATCACCGTACACGCGCAGGAATTTTTCAGCCATCAATTGGTTTCACTGAAGACCGGAGCCAATCAGTTTGAGATTCCCACGACCGCCGCCTATGGGCCGAATTTCCGCGTCACGGTTGCCGCCATGGATGTCCGCCAAGTGCATTTGGCATCGCGGCCATTTGAAATCCGCAGCGGCTTGATGGTCAAACTCTCATCCACCGGAGCCAGGGATTACAGCGTCAAGACCACCGATCTAGCAGGAAATCCGGTGGCAGCGACCGTTTTCACCCGGACATGTACTCTGAAAAACGGCGAGCCCTACATGCCTGAAGGCCGAGTGGTGATCCCCACCCGCTCCACCGGACTAAGCCTGGAGAGCAGTGTCACCTTTTTCCATCCGGGCACATCCCGCAAATTGACTAACGGGACATTTGCTACATCCGACAACGACCAGATGCAGCTCAACGGAATCCAGCAACAGGAATTGAGTCTCAATTCGGGCAATAGTTTGCTATTATCTAACAATATATCATTCAATAAATCCAACACGTTTCTGCTGGTGAACAACGCCTCGAAACGCGGCGTGTTTGTCATCAACCCCGGCCTCAAAGCCGCCAAGCAGGATGCCCTAGGAGTGGACGTGAGAATCGCTAGCAAGGGAATTACCGACATTCGATGGAATGATGACGATGATTCAAAAGCACCCTTACCCTTGGAAGCGATGGGGCATCAATCCTTCATGAAATCCGACCGCCCGGGTGTCACAAAGACTCATTCTGATTCTTTCGAGACCGATGCCTCGGGCGCGAAAAAAATTGGAAATATCAATCAACCGGCGGACACCACTGCTATCGTTGCATGGGCGGTGGACGGAACATCCTTTATCGCAGGCGACACGCTGGTCATCCCCGCACCGGAGCCATGGATCGTCCATGCGTCGCTGCCCGAGTGTGTGAGGCCGGGGCAGACATTCGCCATTCCCGTTTCCATTACCAATCGCAGCGCCGCGACAACCGCTAATCTAACGGTGTCATATGCGATAGGAGATATCACCGGCCGGGTGGATTTCGGTGTGCTGGCCCCCGGCGAAAGTGCGACCCGCTTGATCAAGGAGCTCAAAGCCCCCGACAAGCAGGGTTCAACGGCAGTGAGTGTCGTGGCAAATGGCGTGGAATGGAGCGGTAATCTAACGACACGCGACATCAACGTGCCAGTCATCCTCCCAACCGGCGGATTATTCGCCCAAGGGGAACATACCTTGATCCTGCCGAAAGCGGAGGGTGTCATCGGATTCCGCTTGGTCCGTGCGTTGGATGTCGCCGCGTTTCCGGCAGCATCACTCGGTGCCAAGGGTGAAACCATCGACGCCAGCGAACCGCAGAATGCCGCCAGTTCGCTGCTTCAGGTTATCGCCGCACTCGCTGGCACTCGCGACCCCGCGACCAAGGCCGCCCTTCAAACCCACCTCGCAACACTCATCGCCGAAATCGCCGCTACCGAGCGCGAAGGCGGCGGATGGACATGGGAGAATATCGATATATCGCCGGGACTCCTAACAACGGCATTCACCTGGCGTTCCTTATTGGAAGCGAAATCCCAAGGAGCGGTGATCAGCGACATGATGTTGAAACGCGCGGCCGCGTTCGTCGCCGGTCGTTACGGTGGGATCGGTGCGTCTGATTTCGAACGTAAGTCGGTGGTTCTGCAGTCGATGGCGGTCGCGGGTAGCGCTGATTTTTCACTACTCAATCCCCTCTATCGGGTCCGTGAAACACTCACGCCGATTGCCTTAGTTAGACTGTGTGCTGCCATGATCCACGCCGGGCGCGAGGAAGAGGCTGGCGAGTTGCTCACCCTGGTATTGAAAACCGGCACTGCCGGTAAAACCGTCGCGGGCGAAGAGACCTTGTTTTGGCCGGGCAGCAAGGAAGTGGCCGGTCTCAACGCACCGGAAGAAGCAACGGCCGCCGCGCTGTGGTGCGCCACAAAACTCAAGCCCGCCGCACCAGAAGTCCGCCGCATCGTCAATTGGCTGCTCACCTCACAAGCAAGCGCCCCGGGTGGTTCCACCCGCTGTCGTGGACAAGTGATGCAGGCCCTCATGGAGTATGCGAAATCCCTTCCCCGCGCGGCTGACGGCGACTCCTTGGAAATTCTGGCCGACGGCAAGGTCATCACCGCCAGCCCGGGTGACATTCTAACTATCCCGAGCGACGGCAAGCTAACCATTCGAGTCAAAGGGGTATCCCCGGCGGTTGTGATCGCATCGATAGTTAAATCCACTCTGCCGGATGACCCTAAAACCTGGGAGTATCCAAAAATCGCCAGCCGGACTTATCTGCATGACACCTATATGTTGGGTGAAAACCGATTCAATGCAGCGAGCACTTCACCAGTAACGAATGCGGCCTACGGGCAGTTGGTATGCGTCGTCGTGAAAATCGCGAATCACCCCGATGCCAAGTGGGAGTCCCATGGGAATTTCCTGCAAATTGACGAGGACATTCCTGACGGTTGTCTCTTTGTCGAAGGAAGCTTGAAGAGCAACGCCCAAGGGATTGAGCGAACCGGGAACCATCTGCGCCTGCGGTATGGCCCCGGCACGATTGGCAATGTGAGTTACGAAATGATCGCGCTGAATCCCGGAACATGGACGGCCCAAGGCGCAGTAGTGGCAGATCCATACGATCCCGCTAGATGCCGACGGGGCACTGCAAACACCCTAACTATTCTTCCACCCGGCCAGCCCTCGCCAGATGTTTATGTCATGAATCGGAATGAACACATGGAGGCCGCCCGGCTGCATTTCGAGCGCAACCAAGCGTCCGAATGCTTGGTGCATCTCGACGCGCTTGCGGGAGGTAAAATGACCCAAGACGAGGAGCGCGATACCGCCCAGATGCGCTTGTGGATTCTAGCAGACCGTGACAACTCGGATGCCAAGGCGATGATAGGTGCCTTCGAGCTACTCACCGAACGTCACCCGCGACTGGTGATTCCTTTTGAGAAGCTGTTGCGCGTGGGAGAAGCCTATCGGCGGTTGAATGAATTCGAGCGGGCGGCGACGGTGTTTCGCGCCGCACTCGATGGGGCGTTCCTGGAAGATTCGGGACTTGGCGTCGTGCTCGAAGATGCAGGCGACTACTCGGGAGGGGTTGAACTTCAGGAGCGGCTGTGGCGTGAATACCCGGACAGCCAGGACGTCATTGGCTCGCTCATCGGGCTGGCTCAGGATCTCAGTGCCAAGGCCCCGGATGCGGAATCCCTGCCGGTGCGCCGTGGGGGAAAGAAGTTAGAGAAAAATGCCTTGCTAAATCACAGTCGAGATTTGCTAGAGCAGTTCATCACGCTCTATCCGACGGATCCTCAGGTGGACGATGCTGCGTTCAGCCGGGTGAATGTTTATTTTTCGCTGAAAAATTACCCAGGCATGGTGAGTGCTGCGACATCGGGCGCGGAACACTACACCACCAGTCCCTTTGCAGACAGCTTCAAATACATGGCGGCACTGGGATATTTCTGGCAGGGCGAATTTGAAAAATCCCTAACCGCCGCTGCCCCGGTCGCCAATGGGGATGGCAAGGACCGCGACTATGCCCGCTACGTCACCGCCCAAGTCTATCATGCGCAAGGCAGGCCTGTGGATGCCATCGCCTGGTATGAAAAGGTGAAGTCCGTCTATGAGGATGCCGCGCAGGCGATCGCGTTGTTTGAAGAAAAGCGTGTCAGCCTGCCGGAGGTGACGATATACAAACCGGGTGAGGAGGTGAAGCTGACGCTTGATTACCGCAACATCCAGGAAGGTGCGGTTCTGTTATACAAAGTAGATTTGCTAAAACTCTATCTGCGCGAGAAAAGCCTCAGCAATATCACGCGGGTGGATCTTGCCGGAATCGCACCCCAGGCCGGAGAATCTTTTACTTTGGGTGACGGCAAGGATTATGCCGTGAAAGCAAAAGAGCTGAAGTTGCCAGTCAAAGAGGAAGGTGCCTATCTGGCCATCGTACGTGGCGACAACCTCTTCACCAGCGGACTGGTGTTGATTTCCCCGCTCAAGTTAGAAGTGAAGGAGAATCCGAATGGCCGGGTGCGGGCCACCGTTACGGATGCCGCGACAGGCAAAGCACTGGCGGATGCCGAGGTTAAAGCGCTCGGCAGCGAGAACCAGGAAGTGCAAAGCGGCACGACCGATCCGCGCGGAGTCTTTGAAGTCGGGGACATCGATGGCACCTCGACGGTGATCGTGAAGCAGGGTGAAAACCGCTATGCATTCCACCGCGGGAACATGGTCTTACAATCCTCTTCGGCACCACAGCTTCCGAATTCTGTTGGAACCTCTGATCCAAAGGCTGCTCTGCCCAGCCCCAAAGTGCTTGAAAAGGGCGAGTATCTCAAAAACATCGATGAATCCAATAAAGCCCTCCAAAAGCAACAGATCCAAAAATGGGAGATGAAACGCCGCTCCAACAGCAAGGGCGTGGAAGCCAATGATGTGATGAAAAAATAGCGACTTTCCCGCCCTCATCGACGATCACGCAGATTCACCGGATAATCACGGGATCCACATCATGGATTCACAAATGCCGGTTTGGATCTAGCCCATGCACTTGCGCCAACTGATCCATCCCCCGGCGGATTGGCTAGATGTTCCCTCGCCTCGGCGGGTGGCCCGTGCGGCTTTGATGGCGGTGACCGGCTTCGCGCTTTACGGATTCACCGTCGGATTCTGGAGGGACCCCCTAATGGGAGTTTACGTTGCGATCAAGATGCCGCTACTGGTCGCGCTCACCCTTGCCTGCAACGGCCTCCTGAATGGCCTGTTAGGACTCTTGCTCGGAACGGGACTGGGCTTCCGCCAATCGTTGCTAGCCTAGCTCACGGCATTCGCGCTGGCGGCGGAGATTCTTGGTTCACTGGCCCCAGTGACCTTTTTCCTCGCTCTGAATGCCCCCCCGCCGGGTGCTCCGGGGGCGGGAAATGCCCACGCGGCGTATATGGTTTTTCACTCGGCACTCATCGGCTTTGCGGGGATCGTGGCGAATATGCGTGTCCCCACTCCTGCCTTGCGTTTATGGATTGTTTCACTGATACCGGATTGGACACACTTCATTCCACCACGCGCCAACTCATGAGCCGACAACCGATCCTCTCCGTAGCTTTAATCGTCCTCCTCGCATCTGCCTGTGTCAGGGCTGATGTGCTAGATCAGGTGGTTTTCGGAAACGATCCGTCTGAATCAGCTCACGCAGTGGATGCGGCGCAATCAAAAGTCATCAAAGGCGGACTCGACGAATCCGCGCGAGTCCTGCTTCCCGAGGGGGATTCTTGGAAAGGCGGCGTGCTGAAATTCCAGATTACGGTGGATCCGGAAAAGCAGAATTACCTGACGATCCGCTTGTGGGGTGAGGAGGTGAACGCCAACCAGATGACGCTGCATGTCGAGGGGAAGCAGGTCGGTTACCGCCATCTGGGCGACATCGAGGTGCTGGATTTCGGCGTCGGATCGTTTTCCTATCCGGGCCGGTTCATCTATCGGACGGGGTTGCTGCCGGTGAATCTAACCAAGGGGAAAACCCGCGTGAGCTGTGAGATCCATGCGAGTGGACCGATCTGGGGATACGGCAAGGACTTCAAGCAATACCAGAAGCCGATGACTGCGCCGACTCGTGGGATCTACCGGGTCTATACCCATACCGATCCCTGTTTTACGCCGCCGCTGGACGAGAAGCAGGGTGTCTATCCGGCGAACGCTCCCGTCCGCACAGGGCCAGGCCCTGAGGTGATCGATGCGGTGAAATCCTGGGTGAACGGCTTCATCGACGGGCTGTTGAAGGCACCGAAAAAGCCGACGAACCAAATGCAGGCCCTTTTCCTGGCAGAAGCCTATCACACCGGATGGAGCCATGCCGCAGGCAAGCCGGAAACGGTGGCGAAGGTACTCGTCAGCCTGGATTCGCTCTATCAGAACTATGTAGCGAACCCAAAACTCGCTCACCAAGAGCCATCGACTTACAATCCAGATTGGTTCGGGCTCGGGCCTTCTGGGCGGGTGATCACGCTATTGAAAAAAGAACTCGATCCTTCGCTGGACGAAAAAATCGACAACGGAAAAGGCCAGCAAATCACCCGCCGCGAGGCTTTCACCGACATGCTCGTCGCCTGTCGGGATGATCACCGCGAGAACCGGCGGCTGTACACCAACCAGTCGATGATTAACGACCTCTACGGCATCTATCTGGCCAATCGCGGGATCGCCGTGCTGACACCCTCCAAGGCGCTGCCGGAAAAACAGGCGTTGCGTTATCTCTACGAATCGGTCGGGCTTGAAGCATGGCAGGGCAGCGAGAAAAACGGCACGCCCACGACGCCCCTTGGAAACGCCTACTATCAGCTCACGGCGAAGGGGCTCACCAAGGAGCTCGGCTTCGTCGGCCTCTACGGGGAGGTGCTCGACTGGGTCGCGCTGATTTATGCCGCCACCCGCCCGGCATTGGGCGAACCGGGAGACGCCCGGATCAAGGAGCAGTTAGTGAAGATCGCGAGAGCTCGTGCTCCATTCCGCTATCCGATGCTCGATGAGCAAGGCCACCGCGCGATGGTCGTGGAAACCATCGTCGGTTGGCGGGATACTCATTACCCCGGCAATGTGACCTACGATCAGCGCCCGTCCTGGGATGGTACGCCATTGCAGGTTGCGGCGGACACGTTGGATCCGTATTTGGTCGGCTACGGCCAGCAAATGTTAGCGGACAATCAGTTTTTCGAGACGATCCAAAAGGGAGCTGAAGACAAAGGATTCCGCACGACGTTCGGACTCTTGGGTGTGCCGGCGCGTTATGAAACCATCAAGGCGCAGCCTCCGGCGAATCATCGTCTGCCGATGTCGTGGGACCAGCCTGACTTCATCTTCAGCGACGAGGAGGATGGCGTGGTGGCGATCAAGAATGGCGACGAGATCCTCTACGTCTCGCTCTACTGGCGGGCACGGTATGGCGTGAATTTCCTCAGTCGGATTCATCACCTAACACCGCAGTTTGATCGCATCGCCACGGTGGCGAGTGATATTCAATACACGCCATCCGGCATGGATTACGTGAGGCCGAACTGGACGAATTTTGGCTTCGGAAATGGCGGCCACCGCTACCCGGCGGAAATCGTATCGGCGCATACCGGGGAAAAGCTGCCGATTGCGATGATTCCGAAAGGTGTCAGTTTCAAGCCGGGTGACGAAAGTATTTTTGCAGGCAAAGGGGACTTCTATCAATTGAAATACGGCTCCTACACGATTGCCATGAACATGAGCGCGGACAAGACCTTCGAGCTTAAGGTGCCGGTGGGCGCGGGGAAAATATCTAACCTAGTCACGGGCAAGCCGGTCGAACCCGGCAGCATTACGAAAGTGTCTCCACGCACGACCGTTGTGATCTATCAACGACCCTAGCATTCTTGAAAAAGCCTGAAGTGTCGCTATCCAGCTCCGGCAAGAAGCTCTAACCGAAGTTATTGCCGGTGGAGTGGTTTTCCACCGCCCCAGTTTGGTAGCAATCTTGGTATTAATGGTGGGGCCTTGGGAGTGTACCAATTATCGTTTATAGGCGGACGCGGTTTTAAACGGATTGTAGTATCCGCTCTCCCGTGTCGGCGCGTAAACAAATCCGAAGCGGTCCTGCTTATCATCGACAGGTTCCAGCAGGACGCCCTTGATGTGCGCGGTTTCGTTATATTCTAGCAGAACTCTCGAAGTGCCATTGATTCCCCACATATTAAATCCGGTGCCGAAGATTCCACCTTTGGGGAAAAGCTCGGTAAGGCCCGCCATGGCATGGAAACAATTGATGGCGGTGTGATTTTCCCGGGTAAGGCGGTCGTCGGCCCGATATTTTATGGCCCCCGCTTCGAGCAGACGCAGGCGCTTCACGGCCATATCAAATCCGTCCTTGGAAATCTCGTAAGGTCCCCACATGCATACCGCGTTTTTCACGTTTACCGCCAGCTTGATCGTCTCCTCCAAGGTGAAGCTCCGTCCTGATGACAGCGGACATTGGTTCCAACTCGGGATAATGCGACTGCCAAATCCCTTGAAAACGCAAAGATTTGGATTGGTCGCGAAATCGTATGGCAACCAACTGATCGTGAACGCCTGAAATGCCCGATCCTTGTAGGTCCGTTTCTTGACCCCCGCTGTCAACTGGTGTTGCTGGTTGTCGGCGAGGACACGGATCACCGTCATGAACGAATGGGAGTAGGCGGGGTCGTTAGCCTTATTTTGATAGGCAAAAGGAATAATGAAGTAACGGTCACGCGTGTTCTTGCCCTCGCCAAGACGGGCCAAGATCTTGACCTTGATGTGATTGGTGATCTGCTGGTAGAGTGGAACTTCGTAATTTGTAAAATCGGCTTCTTTTTTATCAAACCAGCCGGCCTTCGCCGCGAACGACATCGCGAAAAACAGAACAGTCGCCAGGAAAATCCGGGCAAAGGGAGGAACGCGTCGGACGGCTAACGGACGCGCGAATTTTGCAATTTCAGCAGCCGAATGAGTCTGTGCAAAATGGTTGTTCATTTCAGTCATTGATTGAATTCGCGGTTAGTAAAACACCTGAGTCTATATCGAATCGGGCGACATACTCTATGCCACAACCCGTGGACGCAATCATTTTTACCAGCTACCCGACTCCGAATTGGAGGGAATCCAGGTCAGATGGAAAGCTCCTTGGTGGGTTAACCCGGCGGATTGATGTTTTTCAAACCTTCCGCCGTAAAGTCGCGGTTGTCATAGGTGACTCCATGCTTGAGCTTGGAGCCTTCGAGGTCGGTCGATGTGCCTTTCTGGAGATCCTGTATGGCAAGCTTCGCGGGGATATTGCGGTTGGTATCGTCGTTAGTGACGAACCTTGTCTCGATCCTGCGGACCGCAGTTCCAGCCGGAAGGTATTTTTCCACCCGCATCGGAACGAGGCGCTTCATATCGATCCAACTGCGGACAGCGGCGGAACCGGATCGCGATTCGAGAACTTGGCAACTCACCTTGTTCAGCACCTCCGTGCCAACGATATTCTGGCTGTTCCAAGTGAAAAAGTTTTCGAGCACATCCGCATAGGAAAGCGAGCTGCCGAAGAGCGCTTCCTTCATCTGCCCGGCGGTAAGAGTCTGGAATTTGTCCGGCGGAATGAAGACGGTGCCTGACATCTCTCCACCGGATTGCTTGAGAAGCACGGCCTCGCCGGCGCGTTCTTTTGGCCAGAGGACTTGGTAAAGCAGCTCGGTCGATTTCGCGGTGCGGCGTTGCTTGATCTGAAGCTGTAATGTGAACTTCGCTCCCTCAGCCGTTTTCCCATCCATCTTGACCCGGGCGAAAGACGAGCCGTCCTGCTGGAGACCAGCGAGCTGGGCGGCGAGGGCCTTGGCATCCGGCTCCTGCGCGGATGCGGGAAGACCGAGAACGGCTAGCGTAATAAGGGATAGGAAGGATTTCATGGAGTGGTTGAGCGGGTTAGCCTTGCATCGCGAGACTCGGTTTGAGCCTCGAGCTGCGCCAGGCAGGATAGAGTCCGCTAATGACGCCCACGATTACTGAGATTGCCACTGAAATCGCCATCAGGCGCGGACTGAGATCCGGTTCCAGTAAACCGTGGATCGCAGGCATCCGCTCCAAGACCTTCACGCCGATGCTGCCGATCATCACCCCGCCGATGCCGCCAAGCAGGCCTAGCAGCGCGGATTCCAAAAGCACCATGCGGATGATGCGGGCACGCCGCCAGCCGATGGCGAGCAGGATGCAGATTTCCTGCTTCCGTTCGAAAACGGTCATGAGCATCGTGTTCATCACGCCTAACACGCCGACGATCACCGCCAGCAGCGAGGTTCCCCAGCTCATGGCGCTGATGAATTTGTAGGCTTGGCTGTTGCCCACATTGTCGCCGGCCGGCATCGCGCGGGCTTCTGGGATGAGGACATTGATCTCAGCGCATAGCTTTTTTATATCTTCCTCATTCAAGCCTGGAGTGGCACGGATGTCGATAATGTTAATCTTGCCCTCGTTGCTAGATATTTTCTGATAGAGCGGCAGAGACAGGATCACCGAGCCGTTTTCTACGAGTGCGCCGCCATCGACGATTCCGACAACGGTCAATTCCTTGGCTTCAATTTGGATTGGATCGCCAAGCTTTTTCTTGAGCACTTCCGCGGCATTCTGGCCGAGCACGACTACTGGCTCCATCGCATCCTTGGGCAGGCGACCGGAAACGAGATTGAGACTTTGCCAAGCAAATCCGCCCCACTCGCGAGCGGAGACGATGGTCATCGATGAACTCTCGATGCTCGTTAGATCGACAAACAGCCCGCAGGTGGCCGCAATTTTCGGGAGACTAACGATACTGTCTCGGAGGGAGGAGTTGAAAGGCTTCGGAGCGAGCGCGTTGCCCATATTGCTAACAACAATGTCCGTGCCACGTGCCTTCATGCCCTTCGACCAACTTTGCTCGAAGCCTCGTGAAATACCGACTAGGGCCACGACGGCGGCAATGCCGATGGAGATTCCGACAAGTGTCAGGCCGGTGCGGACCGGACGCCTCATCAACCCACGCACGATAACGGTGAAAAATGTCATGAGGTGGCGTTGTTGTCGGATAGGATTCGTCCGTCCATCATCTGGATAGTTCGTGACGCGCGGGCGGCGATGGTTAGATCGTGCGTTACCAGCACGAGAGTCATGTTTTGTTCGCGATGAAGGCGGATGATGAGGTCGAGGATGATGTGCGCGTTTTCGCTGTCGAGGTTTCCCGTAGGTTCGTCGGCGAGTAAAACGGATGGGCCATTGGCTAGACTGCGGGCGATGGCGACACGCTGACGTTCACCACCTGATAGTTTAGTGGGGAAATGATTGATGCGATGTTCCAAGCCCACGGCTTTCAGCAAACTGATCGCCTGATCCTTTCGCTCCGAAGCGGGTCGGTCGCTTTCAAACATCGGCAGTTGCACGTTTTCAACCGCAGTGAATGTCGGCAGCAGATGGAACGCCTGAAAAATAATACCGATTTCTTTCGCCCGATAAGCGGCAAGATCAGCCAAACCGGGAAGTGATTTTCCACGGTAATTCAAGGTACCGTCATTCGGCGAATCGAGCGCACCGAGCATCTGCAGCAGTGTCGATTTCCCACAACCACTCGGACCGGTGATCGCCACGAATTCTCCTTGGTCGATCTTTAAGTCCACGCCGCGCAAGGCTTGCACGTTGCCATCGTCGTAGTTTTTTTTAAGACCGGTCACCTCGAATACGGCGGCGGACCCGAAGTCGGATAGAATTTGTTTCATGAGGTAGGGTCGGATGTGCGCCATTGGGCACCCACCTGCGGATCCGCAAGGTTGCGGATCAGATGCAGCATGGCATGATGATAGCTCGGGAATGGATGAATCTCGTCTGGATGCTGGGGCTCAAGTTCCGGTGCGAGCCTGGGAAGCTCGGCGTGCGGAAGACCGACGTGCAAGTGATGCAGGCCGTGAAACGGCTCGTGCAACAAGGTGAAGGCCACCAGTTTTCCAGTCCAAGTATTAGCGACAATACTGCGGGTGCCGCTGTTGATCGTGCTGCCAGTTAGACCGACGTGCTCGATGTATTTCCGCCAACTTTGGAGATTTCCCGCGATGAAAGAGGGGATGAAAAACATCAACAGGAAATATTTCCACAGATCGAAGTAAGCAACCGTCGAGAGGATCACGATCCAAGCTACAACCATCAATATGAGTTCCTGCCAGATGCGTTTGCGGACCTTCTTGCTACGGATCGGCGAGCCTTTGCGGAGGAAAGTTCGAAGGAACAGGAAAGGCACGAAGAATAGTCCACATGTGAGTTCCACGAAGGCGATGAGGATACGGAACCAACGTGGCGATGAGATGAAAACGAAGGGCCAGAGTTCCTCATCTCTTTCCGTGGTGAAGTGCGCATGATGCGATTGATGCGACGCCCGATAGAGGCTGAAGCTCATGAAACTCAGCACGCCGATGAGCACGCCGTCGAACTCGTTGAAGCGTCGGTTGCGTCGCAGCAGGCCGTGCGATGCTTCATGAAATCCAACCGCAGCGCCATGCATCAGATGGCTGATGACCAGCACAACCGGCACGGCCCACCACAGCGAAATTCCGCTCTTCAAGATCACGAACATCGCAATCTGGGCGAAAAGAGTCATGAAAATCACGATCTGGAATGCTTGGCGGCTCACCCAATGTGGCTCGTCGCCGATGTCTGGTGGCAGCGTTTTCATCGAGAGTCGGTCATGAAGGTGGGTGAAGACGAGCGGCAGGCAGCGGCGAGTGTGACCCGATAGAGATGGTCGAGGTTTTTGATCTCCGCAAGGGGTAAAAGCCTGCTGCGAAATAACCAGACGACCTCAAGGCTATCACCGTCCGCAGTGATCTCACAACCGAGATCGAAACGGGCGGTGCCAGTCGAACGCATCCGCAGTTTGCTGGAAATACGCGGCAGCACGACATCCGGCACCGGATGGTTCTGAAGCGCGAAGCGGACGTCGAATATGGAATGCTGCCCCGTTACGCGCTTCTCGCCAATTGCGGCGGCAAGTTCGGCGAAGGGCATGGCATTGGCGAAGCAATCCAGCGTCGTTTCCGAGACGTTTCGCAAGTGGTCTGAGAAATTCCGCGTAGGATCGACATGCCCGCGAATCGGAACGACTCCGGCGAAGTAGCCCATCGTTTCGCGAATGGAATCCTTATTGCGATTCGCGACTGGCGTGCCCACGAGGATATCGCTCTTGCCTGTCGATTTCGAAAGTGTGAGCTGAAACGCCGCCAACAGCGTGCTGAAAAGCGTGGTGCCGTGACTAACAGCTAGAGCTTTTACACTCCGCACCAGATCTGCCGGAATGGCTGAAACCCAGCGTTCCAATGGACCCGATAGCCCCTCTACGTCCCAGATCCGCGCCGATCCGGCGAGGTGGGTTTTCCAGAATTCCGCGCGGCGTTCGAGTTCCTCAGATTGCCAGAATGCCCGTTCGGTGGCAGCCCATTCACTGTAAGTTTGTGCGACCGGCGGCAGCGAATTTTTCAAACCCATCATGCCGACGGCGACGGTCTTGCGCAGACCGGTTAGACCCATGACATACGCCGTGCATAGGTCCTGCACGAAAATTCCGAGCGACCAACCGTCGGCGATGGCGTGGTGTAAGGAAAACGCCAAGATATGATCATTCGCACCGCGACGGATCATTTTCACGCGGTGGACAGGGCCCTGGAGCAGATCGAACGGTTGCCGATAGGTTTCCTGCATCACCGCTTCCAAGTCATCGCCCGCTAACAACTCGCGATACCCTAACACCGCCGCGACGGTGGTACGGATCATCTGCAGCGGGCGCTCTTTTCCCGGCAGAAATGAAGTCCGCAGCGCCTCGTGGCGGTCGATCACCCGCTGGAGCGCCGCCTCGCACTGCTCATGGGTGATCGGTCCCTTGATCTCGATCACACCGCAAATGTGGTTGGCGGCATCGGCAACCGGGACAGGCGAATTTTCCCACAATTCCCTCTGCGGCAGGCTGACGGGTTGCAGGCGAGCTTCCCCGCTTTCCAGCCAGCGCTTGAATTGTGCTCGCGGATCCGACATCAGTGGACGAGGGTTTTGTCGGCGGCGTCATCAGACTCCGACACGCCACTTAACAAAATATCGAGATCCTCATCGGAAATCGAGTCGAGGTCGATTTCCTCGCTGCTGGTGGCCGCCTCGGCGACCAGCACCTTCGCCGGAGCATCGGAATCGGTGCCCATTTGCTCCGCGATCAAGTTGGCGATCTGGCCGATCGTCCGCGCCCGCATCAAGCTGGTCGGTGGCAGTGCGACGCCGATGGAACTCTCCAACATCGTCTCGATTTCCACGCCCATCAGTGAGTCGAGGCCGAGGTCGGTTAGAGGTTGGTCTTCGCGGAGGCTGTCCGGCTTGACCCGCAGTACTGAGCCGACGACATCGCGCACGGCCTCGCCGATGACACCATTGCGATCTTCTGCCGATGCGGCTTGGATCTTGGCACGCCAGTCGTTGCCACCACCGCCGGCTTCCTGCGTTTCGACGCCTGCGGCGAAAATGCGCTCGACCAGCGGGTTGTCCTGCATGCCGCGGAACGATTGCCGCCATTTCGCCCAGTCCACACGGATCGCGGACATCTGAGTGGAGTGACCGGTCAGGAAGGACTCCATCAGCGAAGTGACCTCAGTAGGTGTTAGGGCACCGGTGCCTTGACGGGCAAGGAACTCGGCAACACGCTCGTTTCTTGCAACATAACCTTCGCCGCCTAACACTCCCCAGTTGATCGCCAGCGCGGGAAGTCCCAGCGCACGACGATGGTGGGCAAGTGAATCGAGGAAAGCATTTGCCGCCGCGTAGTTGCCTTGCGCCGGATTGCCGAAGATGCTCGAAACTGACGAGAACATCACGAAGCAGTCGAGGTCCAAGCCCTTCGTGTTTTCATGCAGCAGCCACGCGCCGTGGGCTTTCGGGGCCATTACCGCACGCAGCCGCTCGGCAGTTAGAGCGGAGAGCGGCGCATCGTCGATGACCATCGCGAGGTGGAAAACACCCTTGAGCGCGGGGATTTCGGCAACGAGGCGCTTCACGTCGTCGGGCGAACCGATGTCCGCCTTGGCGACGGTGACCTTGATTCCCTGGGCTTCGAGTTTCGCCACGAACTCCACGGCTTCCGGCGTGGAAGCACCGCTGCGGCTGCTGAGGACGAGATGGCGTGCGCCGCACTCGACGAGCCACTCCGCGAGCACCCGGCCAAATCCGCCGAGTCCGCCGGTGATGAGATAGGCACCGTCCGATTTGATAGAGAAGGCGGGCAACGGCGGTTCGCCTTTGCGCAGGATGAAGGATTCGGCGAATCCGACGACCACTTTGCCAGTGTGCTTGCCGCCGGCCATGAGCCGGAATGCGGCGTCGATCCGGCTTGCGGGGAACGAACGGAATGGCAGGGGAGTGAGCGCACCTTGATCGACCAGACCGGCGATTTGCGCCAGCAGATTGCGGGTTTGATCCTCGTCGCCCGCGAAGATCGCGTCCATGGCGATGACGTGGAACGAGGAATTCCGGCGCAGTCCCCACAGCGGGATGCGGGAGTTCATGTAAATGTCGCGCTTGCCGATTTCGAGGAAACGCCCGGACTCGGCGAGGCAGGAAAGTCCCATCGGAATCGCTTCGGCGGCGAGCGCGTTGAGGACGACGTCCACGCCACGACCGTTTGTTAGCTCCATGACGGACTCCGCGAAATCGCCGCGGCGCGAGTCGATGACGTGTTTGACGCCGAGCGTTTTGAGCAAGGCGCGCTTAGTCGGACTTCCGGCAGAGGCGATGACATCGGCACCCAGATGATGGGCGATTTGGATCGCCGCCATGCCGACACCCCCGGCACCCGCGTGAACGAGAATGCTTTCACCGGCTTTCATCCGGGCGACGTTGCGCAAGGCATACCATGCCGTCATGAAGACGACCGGCAGCGTCGCGGCTTCTTCGTAGGAAAGATTGTCCGGCATTTTCCGAACATCGGCGGCGCGGGCCAGCGTGTGGGTCGCCAGCCCGAAAACTGCGAGACCGAACGCCTTGTCTCCAACTGCTAGATGAGTGACACCTACGCCGACCGCGATCACTTCACCCGCCACTTCGTCGCCGAAGATCCGCGCGTCGGCGGTTTCTGCGGGGTAAAGCGCGAGTGCTTTGAGCACGTCACGGAAGTTCATACCCGCGGCTTTCACGTGGATCAGCACTTCCCCGGGTGCGCACGATGGAAGTTCAAACGGCGTGAAACGCAGGCTGTCGAGCAGTCCGCGCTCGCGGGATTCGAGGCGCAGCGGCACCGAGGAATCGAGGCGTTGTTCATGATTTTCAAACCCACGGGTGATGCGTTGGACGTAGCGGGCCTCGCCGCGCAGGGCGACTTCACGCTCGGTGTCCGGGTGGAGCAGTTCGCTCCAGAGCAGGCCCTGATCGTTAGAAGATGCGGCGGTCGGGAGGTCGATGCCACGACAGGCGAAATTCGGATGCTCGCCGAGGATGACCCGGAAAATTCCGATAGAAGGTGCCTGGGCGACGGCGGTTGCTCCCATGCCGATGCCCACCGGTTGGGCGCCGCGGGTGACGAGGTCGATCCGCAGTTTCACGACAGCCATGTTAGCTTCAAGCGCGTGAGTTAGGTGAAGCAGCGAGTCGATGCCCATCAGTGCATCGTTAGTGTTTTCATCGAGTGACCACAGCCAGACAAAACGTTCCGGCGGAGTGTCCTTCAAGAGCGCGGCGAAAAGTTGTTTCCAATCTTCAGGCTCTTGATCGCGGACCGTGAAATGGTCAGCACCCGTGTCTGAGAATTTGTCTCCCCGGCGTACGATGCGGCAGCGCGAACCGGCTGCGGTGACTTGCGCGGCGATTTCATTTCCGAGTCCGGATTCGTCGGCGAAGATGACCCATGAGGCTTCGACCGGCACTTCCAATGCGGAGACCTCCGCAACAACTTGGCTAGCTTTCCGTCCCAGAAGGGCGACTTGCCCCTCGCCTTCCGGCCCTCGGAGACCCGCCATCGAAATGGTTTCGGTGAAGCCGGCTTGCTTCATCGCAGACTCCCATTGGTCCCGCTGCATCAGCGGTTGATCCGGCCGCAGATCGCGGTCGGTTAGATGCCACCAACCTTGTGTTAGGCCAAATACTGACTCGGTCCAAAGTTGCGGAGTCGCAACGTCCATGAACATCAACGTACCACCAGGGACGAGTAGTTCGTGCAGCATTTTCAAGGTCACACGGACATCCGCGACGGCGTGAATGACGTTGGTGCCGACGATGAAATCATAACTGCCGGGCTCGAAGTCCTGATCGGCCGCAGGCTTTTCGAGGTCGAGGACTTTGTATTCCACCTCGGGGAAAGCCGCGAGTTTTTGGTTAGCAGCGGAGAAAAATCCGGCGGAAACGTCGGTGAAGGTATAGTTGTGAATTCCGCGATCCAGCAGGGGCAGGACTTGTGCGGCCAGGCCAGCGGTGCCTGCACCCACTTCGAGAATCCGTAATCCACGGCCCTCGGGCAGGCTGCGCGCCGCTTCCTGCACCGCGCAGCCGATGCTGGCCATCCAGTGGCTGGAAACAAGTCCGTCGCCGTAGAAATGATCTAGCAGATCCGCGTTGGCCCCGCCGAAGAGGACTTGGACGGCGTCTTTTTCGCCACGGATAATCGCCCCGAATTCCCCACAACTGGAAGCACACAGCAGTGCTTCCGGTAAATGTCCGGGATGCTCGGTTAGGAAATCACGCAGTGCCTCCTGGCTTGCATCCGCCGCTGTCTTGAGGGCTGCCGTCGGAGCGTATTTGTCGCCTCTCACGGTGAGCAATCCACGCTCGGTGAGCTTGTTCATCAAGCGACCGAAAACCGTTAGCATGGGCGCCGCAACGCCTAGGGAGCTTGCGGAAAACTCGCCACTCACGCCCATTTCGCGAAGTCCACTGGCGATGAGCGCGGCGGCCAAATCATCTTCGGAAGCTATCATCGATTCGAGTTCGGAGCGACCGCGCAGGTCGATGACTTCTTCCAGCGCCTTGCTTGCGACGTCCCGAAGTTGAGCCAGCGGAATCGGCGCTTGTGCGGATGGCGCTATGGTCGGCGCGGTGCGTTCCCAATCGACATGGTAAACCAAATCACGGCTGCCACCGGAAGCACCGGCGCGGCGAACGGCCGACATGCTGACGGCGCGGAAACCATCCACTAGCACGCACGGGCGGCCGGATTCGTCGTAGAGACCGATGCGGCCTTCGATCAATTCTTCGTTAAAATGCAGAACCTTCGCACGGACTTGGGTGGAGGCACCCGGAGTGCGCAGGAATAAGATTCTCGCAAAACGCACCGGCAGTTTCATCTTTGCCTTGCGATCCTCGACCGTCTTGGCTCCGGCGGAAAACACCTGTAGCGCACCGTCTAGTAGCACTGGATGAAGTGCGTATTCCGACGCGCGGGATGCAATCGCTTCTGATAGTGAAACGCGACCCGCCGATTTCCCGCCTCCAGCGGCCAGTTCACGGATCGGCTTGAACTCGTCGCCGTAGCGGAGACCGAGGTCGCTCATGTGACCATAAAACGCGCCGACGCCTTCCGATTCCAGATCGGCATCAGGGGCTTCTAACAACGAATTTCCGAACGTGGATTCCGTCCGCTCGCTGCGCATCGAGCCGATGACATGCACCGACCATGAAGCGGCTTGATCGAACTTGCTCTGAATCGTGAACGTGCGCTCGGCAGGTTCGTAGGTGAGTTCGATCATCAGCGCCGACGCGGGATCTGGCAGAATCAGCGGACGGCGGATTTCAAAATCCTCGATCGCGAACGGTCGTCCTTCAAACAATTGCAATCCGGCTTCCAACGCCATTTCCACAAAGCCGGCGGCCGGGAAAATGATGTGGCTATCTACCTTGTGATCCTTGAGGAAAGCCATGTGACGACCGTCGAGACGGGTCGTCCATGTAGGCGTGGCACGCGGTTGGCGGGAGTCTAGCAGGCCTTTTCCACCCGGTGCGAGACGGGCATCGCGCAGTTCACTGCACTCGTGCCACCAGCGGGCCCGATCAAATGGATAGGCGGGCAGCGAAAGAACTTCTCGCGACGGAGTCATCGCGGAAAAATCAAGAACCACCCCACCCCGATGCAGTTCCAGAGCGGCTTCCAGATAGGATTCGTGTTCTCTGTCGCGGCGGGTGGATGCGGTCACCTGGCCTTTGAGACCACGGGCAGTTAGACATTCCGTGATCGACATCGATAGCGCCGGGTGCGAGCTGATTTCCAACCAGACATCGACTCCGAAATCCGCAACCGCATCGACGGCCTTCACGAACTGGACCGACTGGCGGATTCCCTTGCCCCAATGCGCGGCGACGCAGTTTTTGCCCGCGCAACGCTCACCGGTGACCGTGCTGAAAAACGGCACCGCCTCCTCGTTCGGCGAAATATCGGATAGATCCTTGTTCAGGCGATCCGCAGCGGGCTGCATCATCGCGTGATGATACGGATGATCCACGCGCACGAAGCGGGCGAAAACATTCTGCGGCTCCAGCTCGGCGTGGATCGCTTCGAGCGAGGATTTTACCCCGGCCAGAGTCAGCGAGCGCGGGCCGTTGAACGCTGCGATGCTCACCGTCGGGTCGTGGCGGGCGATCAATGCCAACGCCTCATCTTCGGATAGACTAACGGCCAGCATGGTCCCCTCGCCACGGGCGCATTCATGCATGAACCGGGCGCGCAGCACGATCACGCGCGCGGCTTCTTCCAATGTTAGAATCCCGGCGACGCACGCTGCCGCGACCTCGCCGACGCTGTGGCCCACGACGGCGGCCGGCTCCACGCCGAGCGATTTCCACAGCGCCACTAACGCGAGCTGCATCGCGAAAATCGCTGGTTGGGCAATTTCAGTTAGTTGAATTCTCGAATCCGCCTCATCGCGACTAAGTTCCTTCAGCAGCGAGAAACTCGCATACGGACGCATCGCCGCTTCACAGGCTTCTATCACCTCGCGGAACACTGGCTCGTTGGCCATCAGCTCGCGGCCCATGCCCCACCACTGCGGACCCTGGCCGCTCATGACGAAACCGATGCGCGGTGCAAATTCCGGCCGCGGCGTGAACGACGCGCGGCCCTTGCCCACCGTCGATCCGGCGGCAAACTCGCGCAGCTCTTCAGTGAGTTCGGTGGACGAACTCGCGACGACCGTCAGCCGGTGCGCGTGGTGGTTCCGGCGGGCACCAAGTGTGTAAGTCAATTTCGGCAGAACCGGAGAGGTTCCATTACCCAACTCGTGCGACTCGATCCAATCACCCAAGCGCCCGGCGGTGGCTTTAAGCGCCTCCTCGGAACGCGCGGAAATCACCAGCGGCCACGAGCGGTCCAGCAGGAAATTTTCCTCTGTCTTGAGCGTGCTAACAGGCGGCTCTGCTAGAATAACGTGCGCGTTCGCACCGCCGAAGCCGAACGAGTTCACCCCGGCGATGCGGCGACCGGTCGAGCCAGAAAATTTCTCCAGCTTTGTGGGCACGCGCAGTTTCAATCCCGGCATGTCGATGTGCGGGCTTGGGTTTTCAAAATGCAAACTCGGCGGAATCTCGCCATGTTTGAGGACCAGCATCCCCTTGATCAGACCGACGACGCCGGCTGCGGTTTCCAAGTGGCCGAGGTTGGTTTTCACCGAGCCGATTGGCAGCGCCGTTTCGCGCTCTCCGCAAAGGGCGTTCGCGAGCGCGATGGCCTCAATGGGATCGCCCACCGCAGTGCCGGTGCCGTGCGCTTCCACGAAGTCCACATCCGCCGGTGCGATCCCCGCATCAGCGCAGGCATCACGCACAAGTTGCGTCTGCGCCTCGGTGCTAGGCAGGGAAATTCCGTTCGTATGACCGTCCTGGTTCAGCGCGGAACCGAGGATCACCCCTTGAATCGGATCGCCATCCGCAATGGCTTGGGAAAGCGGTTTAAGCAAGACGATGCCCGCACCTTCGCCGCGGACAAAGCCGTTGGCCTCGGCCGCGAATGCCTTGCACTTGCCGTCCGGCGAGAGCATTCCCGCTTGGGAAAATCCGATGAAGCCGTCCGGCGTGATGATCACCGTCACCCCGCCCGCCATCGCCATTTTGCAACGACCGGCCCGCAGCGATTCGCACGCCAGATGAACGGCGGTCAGCGCGGACGAACAGGCGGTGTCCATCGACAGACTCGGGCCTGATAGATTAAAGCAGTAGGAAATCCGGTTGGCCGCGATGCTGTGCGCGCTGCCAGTCGGCGAGTGCGCGCTGATGCCCTTGCGATCCGTGCCGCCGCCTTGGATATTCTGATAGTCGTTGTGGGAAACTCCCATGAAGACGCCGATGTCGGTGCCCTTTTCCAAGTCCAGCACCTGCCCCGCGTCCTCGATCGCTTCCCACGCGGTCTCTAGCAGTAGTCGTTGTTGCGGGTCGATGTAAGGAGCCTCGCGTGGGGAAATCCCGAAAAACTGCGGGTCGAATTGGTCGATCTGATCGAGGAAACCACCGCGCTTGGCGATCGACTTGCCAGCCAATCCGGGTTCGGCGTCGTAGTAGCGTTCTACGTTCCAACGGTCGGTAGGCACTTCGGACACGGCATCGCGTCCCTCGGCCAGCAGTTTCCAGAAAGATTCGGCATCATTCACCCCGCTTGGAAAGCGACAGCCGATCCCGATAATGGCAATGTCCTCCTTGCCGATTTCTCTCTGGGCTCTATTTAAATGCACTGAGGGTGAAGGAGTCAGAGGCTGGAGACGGGACATGAGTCAGATTCAGTTGGATGGCGTAAGCGGCTAGGTTGGGCCAGTTGAACCGGGTTTGCTTCGTCAGGCACCTTTTTGGGTGGGATTATTGACCGCGTCTCACTGTCTGCGACGTTTTCGGTGGGGAATCTGGTGAAGTCAAAAACTTTCTCGGAACCGCGCAAGGCATTTTAGCTCGATACCAGCCACGTCCTCCAGCGGTTGGAGTGAACTACAGGAACTTGCTCCGGTGGCGAATTCCCATGATTTCCGAAGTTCGCGACCGAGGAATAAATTGAAATACCGATTGCCTCTCACGTCACGTGACTTAGTAGTTGCGGCACAAATGTGCGGCATAGCGGGAGTAATTGACTTGGCGGGAAGACGAGATGTGCCGGATGGCGTGGTCGAGCGGATGTCTCGGGCGCTGATCCACCGAGGCCCGGATGAAGAGGGATTCCTGCGGCGACCGGGGCTGACATTTGCTTCGCGGCGGCTGAGTATTGTCGGGGTCGCAGATGGCCAGCAGCCGATGTGCAACGAGGACGGCAACATCCATGTTGTTTATAATGGCGAGCTTTTCGACTACGTGGAAAAGCGCGCCGAGCTCACGGCCCGCGGCCACCGCTTGCACACCCATTGCGATACGGAAATCATTCCCCACCTCTGGGAAGAGAGCGAGGAAGGCATGTTTCTGCGGCTGCGCGGGCAGTTCGCCATCGCCATGTATGACGAGCGCCGCCATCGGATCACGCTGGGCCGCGACCGCTTCGGGATCAGCCCGCTATATTGGACGCGGCAGGGCGATTGGCTACTATTTGCTTCCGAAATTAAAGGGCTGCTTGCGTCCGGCATGTTCAAGCCGAAGGCCGACCTACGCGGTATCGACTCCATTTTTACCTTCGCTGCGATGCCGGGGCCAGTCACGTGCTTCGAGGGCATCCAACTCCTCGGCGCAGGCCATTATTTGCAAATCAGCCCCTGCAACGAAGGCACCGCCGAACCCGTCATCCGCGAGCAGGCTTACTGGGAAATGGATTTCCCGGACCAGGGCGACGAAAATCCCGAGACCGACGCCCGCAAGCTCACCGACCAGTTTGAGGAAATCCTGCTCGCCTCAGTGGAACGCCGCCTGCGTGCCGATGTCCCGGTGGGAGCCTATCTATCAGGAGGACTCGACTCCAGCATGATCGTTGCCATGGCCTGCCGCATCAAGGGGCCGGCAATCAATACCTACACCGTTAGAGTGACCGATCCCAAACTCGACGAACTCAGCGGAGCCGAGCAATCCGCAAAACACATCGGCACGGCGCCGCCCATCGTGCAGAATTTCAAACCCAGCGACGCGCTGGAAATGTATCCGCAGCTCATCCAGTCCGCCGAGTGCCCGGTCGTCGATACCTCATGCGCCGCCCTGCTCCAGCTCGCCCAGAAGGTCCACAGCAACGGCCAAAAGGTCGTCCTCACTGGCGAAGGTGCCGACGAATGGCTCGCCGGATACCCGTGGTATAAAATCGCGAAAATCCTTGGCGGCCTCGATTCCATCCCCGGCTTGCGGCTCAGCGATGTCGCCCGCCGAGCGTATTTGAAAGCCACCGGTGTTCCCCAGTATCCGCGCGAGTATCGTCAGGGACTCGAAGCCACCGTCGGCGGTCCGAACGCATGGATCGATTCCTACGGCGTGCTCGCCCTCTCGAAATTGCGCCTCTATTCCGAGCCGATGCGCGAAATTTTGAAAAACGCCACCCCCTGGGCGGACCTCGGCATGAACGTCGAACGCGCCAAGCATTGGCATCCGCTGAATCGAAGCTTGTGGGTCGGCGCACGGGTCACCTTGGCCGGTCATTTGCTACAGGCCAAGGGCGACCGCGTGGCGATGCACTCGTCCGTAGAGGTGCGCTATCCGTTTCTCGATGAGGAGGTTTTTGAATTCGCCGCGAAACTGCATCCCAGTTGGAAATTGCAAGGTTTTCGCGACAAGCATCTGTTGCGTCTCGTTGCGGAACGCTGGCTGCCCAAGGATATCGCCCGCCGCAGCAAGGTTATCTTCCGTGCGCCGTTAGACAGCTTCCACATGGACCCGGAGCCGAAATTCGTCGGTGAGCTGCTCAGCGAGGAATCCTTGAAACGCACCGGCTATTTTGATATCGCCGCCGTGCAACATTGGCGCAAGGCGTTTCGCCAACTTCGCGGCAGCTCTGTCTCCCGACTCTCGATGGAAATGGGCCTCGCCGCCGTCGTCGCCACGCAGCTCTGGCACCACACCTTTATTGAGGGTTCGCTTGCCGACCTGCCAATATGGGAGCCGGACAAAAACTAGGGCAGTTTGGCGAGGGATTCTTTCCCGACTTCCTTGAGTTCGAAATCATCTTTCTCCTTGTTCGGCATTTTCAGCCCCTTCTCAAGGCATTTGCGGGCGTCCGCATTGTTTCCCATTTGCGCGTAGGTTATGCCCAATTCGATGTGATGCCTCAGGCGGCCCGGATTCAGTGCAATGGCCTTATTAAAACAATCGACCGACTCTGCGTTGGTCCCTACGGGAAGCTTGCCATACATGATTTCGCCGATTGTTCGCCTAACACTCGAAATATTCGCCAGTGACTGGTGCCAACGGCCTAACACATGCCAGGCGGTATCGTTGCGTGGATCTAACTTGAGGGCGAGATCCGCCGCCGCTTTGATCAGAGGGGAAGCTGCCACCTGCTCAGCTTTTCCCTCATAAGGAAGCATTTTCCCGTAGGTGATGGCGGGCGAGAGCTGCGCTTCGGAATTGTTGGGGGCCAATGCGGCGGCGCGTTTCGCATACGCTAGGGAAATATTTCCATACTTGAGCTTGTCGCTCACATTCCACACGTCACACATCAAGTGTCGATATTGCCGTGCGATCCTGAGCAGGAGCCCGACATCATTGGGATTGAGTTTTTCAGCAGGAAGATAGCTTTCCAAAGCTTTGGATGGATTGAAGGAGTTGTCGGCTGCATCGCCCTTCGCGATGAGCTCGGCGGTGGTTTCCGCCTGACTGGTCACGCTACCGAGAAGCAACAGCGAAGTGACCGCTAGGGCGCGGGGAAAAAATGAACGTTTCATGATGTTTAATGGGTATGCGCACAATAGCCGTGCATGGCTGCATTTGATGAACAGATCGGCTTGGATTTTGAGACGTCAAGAGGTCATAAAAAACGCAGTAAGGAGAACCATTGACAATGACGTGCGGTTCGTCTCGCCGCTTGCGGCCAGCGCGTCGATCTGGGTGACGAGTTCTGGCGCACCGTTCTCTCGACCACCGGCCAGCCCACAAAATTTGTTTAGCAAGCCGGTAATCTTCCGTTTTAAATCCAACCCATGACCGACCATCCGTTCGACTCGCTGTTTGACGATCCTGCCCATTGGCAGGTGTTCGCTTCCGGTCAGTCGGAAGGCGTGATCACGCGAATCATAGCGGCGGACGGGAGTTCAGGTTTGCGCCTGAATTATGATTTCCATGGTGGTGGCGGCTTCGTGGTGATCCGGCGTGTGATCCGGTTCACGCTGCCCGGAACCTTTGAAATTGGCTTCTCGCTGCGAGGGGAGGGGACGTCGAATAATTTCGAGTTCAAGATCGCCGACCCTGGCAACACGAATGTCTGGCGGCGCTTGCGCGAAAATGTCGAGCTGTCGGATTCGTGGATAGACGTCCGCTTTCACGAACATGATCTAGCCTTCGCCTGGGGCCCCGCCGGCGGCGGTGCGCCCACGGATGTCGGTTCGGTGGAATTCGCCATCGTCGCCGGTACGGGTGGCAAGGGCGTGATCGATCTCGTATGTCCGGTGTTCGAAGATCAGACCCTCAAAACGCCACGCTCGATCAATGCCTCCAGCCACCAGCAGGGTTTTCCTCCAGAGGCGGTGTTTGCCGCAGAACGTCTAACTGGATGGCGGGCGGCGACCCATGACGCTCAACCCCGCTGGGAAGTCGATTTCGGGAAACCCCTGCGATTTGGCGGCATAGTCATCACTTGGCCGGAGTCTTTGCCTCGCCGGATGTTTGAAGTGGAACTTTCCTCCGATGGGAATTCATGGACGTCGATCCATCATTCCACTTCGACGCTCGGACTGAAGAGCCATATCCCGACACCCGGAGTGGAAGGACGGCTACTGCGCATCACCTTTGCGAACAGCCAATGCGCTGCGTTATGTTCTCTATCATTTCGGCCGGACTCGTTCTCCAGCACGCCTAACGAATTCATCCATTCCGTGGCGGCTGATTATCCACGCGGGTGGTTTCCACGCTACTGGTTGCGCGAGCAATCGTATTGGACGCCGGTCGGTAGCCCGGAAGGAAAACGCCGTGCGCTGATCAACGAAGAAGGCATGGTGGAAGTGGATGAGGCTGGCTTTTCACTCGAACCGTTCGTTCTAACTGCCGGGAAGCGGATCACCTGGGGCGACGTGAAAACCATCGGCTCGCTGCCAAAAGGCGGTGCCCCGATGCCTGCGGTCACTTGGAAAAATGACGACATCATGCTGGAAATTATGCCCTGGATCGACGGCGGGAATGACAAACTTACGCTTCACGTCACCTATCGGCTGACCTGCCGCAAGCCCACCTCGGACACGCGGTTGATTGTCACTGTGCGGCCGTTCCAAGTGAATCCACCGTGGCAGGCTTTCCGCAATCTCGGTGGACTCAGCCCCATCCACCGCATCACATGCGTGACCCACGGCATGACGGTGGAGGGGCGGAAAATTTCAGTCACACCTGACGCCGACGCCTCCGGGGCCGGAGCGTTCGAAGAAAACGGCGTGCTTTGGACTCTGGCAAACGGTGCAATGCCGCCATCTAACGAGGTTAATGACCCGACCGGCATCGCCTCCGCAGCGATGGCTTGGAAACTTCCGTCCGCTGCATCGAAGCTGGAAGTCACTGTTTCAGTTCCCTATTTTAGCAACTCCAAGCCCGCCGCCAAAACGGGCAGAGCCAAGGCGCTCGCCCGTTGGAACAAGACGCTCGGCGCAGTAAAATGGCAGATCCCGAAATCCGCCGCACCCGCCTTCGAGGTATTCCGCACGGCTGCCGGGCATATCCTCATCAACCGTGACGGCCCCGCGATCCAGCCCGGCCCGCGTCGCTACACTCGCTCGTGGGTGCGGGATTGCGTGATCATGGGAGCCGCCCTCGCCAAGGCCGGGCTGCCGTTCGCACTGCGCGAATTCCTAACATGGTATGCGCAATTCCAGCGAGAAGACGGCTTCGTCCCCTGCGTGGTGGATCGCGACGGGGTCGATTGGCTTGTCGAGCACGACAGTCATGGCCAATTTCTCTGGGGGATTCGCGAGGTCTATCGGGATGGTTGTGATCGGAAATTTCTCACAGAAATGCTGCCCCACGTCCGCAAGGCCGCGGCCTATCTGATTTCGCTACGGGCGGAACGTCTCACCACCGAATACCAAGCCGGCGGACGCGCCGCGTGCTACGGCTTGCTGCCAGAATCCGCCAGCCACGAAGGCTACCTCGCCCACCACGTACATTCCTACTGGGATGATTTCTGGGGCGTGCGCGGTCTCGAAGCCGCCGCCGATCTCGCGAAAATCATGGGTTCTAACGATGATGCCAACCGCTGGAAATCCGAAGCCGTGCGTTTCCAAGGCGACCTGCTGCATTCGATCAACAAGGTCATCGCCGACAAGGGGCTCGCTTACATTCCCGGCTCGGTCGAGTGGGCCGACTTCGATCCCACCGCCACCGCCAATGCCATCGCCATGCTCGACTTCGCTGATTCGTTGCCGCCCGGCCCACTGAACGCGATGCTCGACACCTATCTCGAAAACTTTCGCAGCAAGCATCGTGGCGAAATAACCTGGACCAACTACACCGCCTACGAAATCCGGATTATCGGCGCATTTGTCCGTCTCGGGAAACGGGACATCGCGAATGAATTACTAAACTTTTTTCTATCCGACCGCCGCCCCTGCGAATGGAATCAATGGCCGGAAATCACCTGGCGCGACCCGCGCTCGCCTGGCCACCTCGGCGACATCCCCCACACATGGATCGCTGCGGAATACCTGCTCGCCGTGGCCTCCATGGTCGCCGCAGAACGCGAGGCGGCGGACTCTCTGGTACTCGCCTCCGGCATGCCATGGGCTTGGATCGCCGATGACGACGGGTTCACAGTCGATAACCTGCCGACTCGCTACGGCCTGTTGGATTTCGGCATCCGCGCCATCAGCGACGACGTGATTCAAGTTAGAGTTAGTTCCATCAATCTACCGCCAGGCGGACTGACCATCGTCCCGCCGCTGCCAGATGGAAAACGTCTCGCCTCCGTGAAATGCGAGCGAGGAACTCACGCCGAAATCGATGCCGCAGGAGAATCCATCGCCGTGACAAGTCTCCCATTCATCGCTGAAATCTATCTGACCGACCATTCAAAGGATTCATTGTAGGACTTGTTTCGACCGGATTTCGTTATTCCAGAATGATCGTGAGTCGGTTGTTCGCGCCGGTGAGGCGGCCCTCCCAGGAGGACTTTGAAATGCGGGCACCACCGGGACGATAGGGGTTATTTTCGCGAACGAATTCTATCGGTTCTGTATTGAGCACGATGGAAACCGGCCCGCGTCCGGTGGTTCCAGTTAGATAAACAATTTCAACCGGCTGCCCGCCGATGTTCAGAGAGACTGTTAGACCGTCGAGACCGGTCGGAATCACGGGATCGAAGACGAGCGAGTCGGTTTCCACACGAATGCCGAGAAAACATTGCATGATGAGACGCACGCCGATGCCCGCACCGCTGGAATACACGCGCCAGCCGCCTTCGAGGTTTACCTCGCTGTTTTTCACACGGTCATATTCATCGAAGGCCTGATAGCGGTCTTTAAACGCCGCGTCGGAGCTGGAGTAATAACAGTTCGCCTGGCGTGGCGTGGCGGTGGTGACGAGATCGCGAATTGCGATGGGGTTGAGCTGGCTGAGGGCGTGGAAGAAGGCATCCGCATCGCCGAAGCGAGCAAGTGCTTCGCAGTAGCGAAGATGGGCGTGGGTGTACATGATGCCGATTTCCCGACCGAAGTAGCTCGCGCTTTCGGCACGCTGGAAATTGGTTTGCAGGCCGCCGTGATAAGCCATCGGGCGGTCGAAAAGGCGCGCACCATCGGGTCCTAGCAGATGGCTTCGGATGAGAGCGAGATGGGCCTCCGCCTGCTCGGGGCTGAACATGTCGTTGATGATGGCGTGGATCATCGCCAGCAGGCTGTAGGACAAGCCGGTCGTGGCATCGCGGGGATGAAGGAGGTAATCGGTTTTTCCTCCCTCTTGGAAATAGGCGAGGCCGGTGAGGACCTTGTCCACCACGAGGATGCGCTGGAATTCTTCGAGGATGGTTGCTGCTAGAGTTTCGAACTGGTTGGCGCGAGCCGCGATTCCCAAGTGCCTGAAGGCGGCGGCCAAGGCGACGAAAGTCTGATAGTTGAGCGTCACGGTCCAGGAACTGCAGAGCCGTTCGCGCATGTCGGGCTTGGCAGGCTGGAGCGAGTCGTTCCAATCACCGTGACCGTAGGCGGCGAGGCTGGTGCCTTGGATCACGCGGCGGCGGATCAGATCCAGCGCACGCTCGACGTGGCCGCCGATAGTCGCCATTTCGGCGGCGTTTTCATCCGAATGGAAAAATGGCAATGTTTCATCTAGCAGAGAGGCATCGCCGGTGGCGGATAGATATTGGGCGAGCGCGAGCAGCGGCCAATAAACGATGTCGCCGTGTGAATCACCGGGGCGGATGTTGCGCTCGCGGTCGAAAAACATGAACCACTGCGGCCAATCGCCGTCAGTATTCTGCTGCCGGAAAACCCGGCATAACAGATCCCGCATCGGCTTGAAGCGACCAAGCGCCAGCAGAAGTTCGACCGGTCCCTGGCAAACATCGCGCGTACCCCAACCACCGCCGGAGTATTGTTCGAGACCGCGTGGGGAAAGATAGTGGACGAGGGCGTTGTGAATGAACCACGGAAAAATCTCGCCCGCACGCTCGGCGGCCAGAGCCAGTGGACTCGCCGCAGGAGCGCTGATCTGCAGACTGGAACTGATGGTTTTCCAGAAATCTTTTGTTTGTTCAACGGACTCATCCACCAAGCAACCACGCATGACCAAGGCGACCCTCGTGGCGGGCGCAGTGATGAAACAGAGGAACGGCTGGAGGTGGGAAACTCCATCCGCGAACAGCAGTTCGTCGCCACCGATCTGCTCGACGACTGTGCCTGCCGCCGCTTCGACGAGGAAGCCACCATCGGGAAAACGGCGGCCCACATCGCTGTCCGGAATGGCGCTGACAAAGGCGGAACTGCCGTTGATTTCAAATTTCGCAGGAATCGAAGCACTGCCGTCATCGCCATTGAGCGCGACGTGATGGGTGATTAGAAATCTAGCAGGCGCGCCTTCGAGGACGGAAATCGACAAGAGGAGTTCGTGGTGATCATCCGGTGCCGTGGATATCACTTCGATCACGCCGCCGCCGTGTTTGTAAATCCAGCGGCACGAATCCGGGTTCATTTCAAACGCCGATGGCATCGCTAACAATTTCCATTCGCCGTTCGTTTCGACGAGCACGCGCTGCCCGTAGCTGCGGAACAGACCAAGGTAAGTGTGGCAGGTGGAGAGAAAGCGGTTGATGCTCACGTGGCCTTGCGTGACCATCGAGTGGAACACGCCACCCATCCATGCGGTGGAGGTGAGGGCGGATTCGTCGGGTGTTAGCGAGCCGCCGGATCGCAAGATCTGGCCGTGCGGGCGGAGCACTTTGAGTTCCTTTTCCTTGAGGACCACATGGCCACCGCGATTCGTGAAAAACGACCACAGGCGTCCGTTAGAATTCTCGGCGTGGCGTTGTTCCGTGCCGAAGAACTTGCGGATTTCAGCATGATCCAAATCCTCCGTTTCCAAAAATGGAGCGGCAGTGAAAAGGCCGGGAGCGGGACTGTTAGCCGGGATTTCCTCGGGCCATGGCGGACAAGTTGCTTCCGGCAGGGCGAGCGCGGCGTCGATCCAACAGGAGTCTCCAGCGGAAGTGGCGGTGGGTTTGTCCGCTTCAAACCAGCCGAAGAATCCACGCAAGGATTTCGCGCCCGCCTCCAGCACCACAGCCTCGTCCTGGATGGCGACCAGCGAGTGCTCGTGTTGCAGGCGTTCGCCCGGAAGTCCTGAAAGCAAGGCCGTAGGTGTTTCTCCGGCGCGGGTGGCGAGGCCGTGGAACTGGAGCGCGTCGGTGGACCAGGAAACGGCTTTGCCAAGCGATCCGATGACTGTCCACGGGCAGCGTCCGCCCATCGATTGGTTTTGCCGCGAGGCAACAGCCACACCTGTTAGTGCGTGTTCGAGCGGGGCGTGGTCGATGTAATGGCAGACATAGTATTCGTTGAGCCGCAGCGCTCCATAGTGGGCAATGCCGATGTCCTGCGTGTGGATGAGGTCGCAAGTGATGGCGCTGGTTCCGGTGTTTTCCAGTTCGACATGCCAGAACCACGCCGTGGCGGACTCCGCCAGCACGAGCCGCAGGCGGAATGTTAGATCACCCCAGTTCCCGCTGGCGAATAGCCCGCGTTCGTCGGTATGATACGCGGCGGGGCTGCTGGGTCCTAGCAGGGGAATGCTTTCCACGGTTTCTCCGCGCCGCCGCAGGTAAATGTTAGCTAAGCCGCCGTCCGCTTCATTTCCAAGGAAGACATTGAGCATGATGTCGCCGCTGTCCATCCGGCGGATGGAGCCATTGGCATTCACTTCGGCGCTTATGCCGGAAGGGCTTGAGGCGCGGACGGGGAAAACGGTCGGGTTTTTTAGTGAGTTCATGAGTAATATCTGGCGTGGGCAATTTATCGGATCACTTCTCCGCTTGAACTGACGCGCTCAATGCGGAGAGTTCCTCGCGAAATGGATTGAGCCGCGTGGCGAGATATTCCTCGATCCAAACCGCTGCCACTAGGCCATCAAAGGAACGCTTGACCTCGGCTGAAACTCGCTCGGACTCGCGCACGATCCCGGCTAACTGATCAAGCCCCTTGAGTCCCTGCACCTTGCTGCGGGCGCTGGTGCGGCGGGGGTCGATTTCACCTAACACGATTTGCTCCCGGACACGTTGCACTTGCAACCAGCCGCGCTGGCGAAGGTCCGTGAGGCGCTCCATGGATTTCTTGCAGGCTTCAAAGCGCTCTTTCTCATGCCGCCCGGCCAAGGCGTCGATGCAGGCGTCGATGCCGCCCTGCGGCGCTTTCCCATCATGCAGGATCACGCCGACCATCACCAGAGAATCCAACGCGGCATCGATGGGGTCACATTGCAAAGTATCCACGCTCCAACGGCTCCAACCGGTCGCGATCACGCCGGTGAAATCGAAGCGCGGCGCGATGCGTGACCACGCCTCGGCATTTTCCACGCGTGCGCTGATGACTGGCCGGTCCGCAGTGTGCCGCTCGCGGGTCTCGCCCTCGCAGCCCTTGTAGGCGGTGGCCCCCCACAGGACGACGCCGTGGTCGTGGAAACGTTGGATATATTTTGTGTTAAAATGTCCGGTGGTGGTGTCCGGGTCGCCCGCATAACCCCACACCATGAGATCGCATTTTTTGGCAAGCGCATCGAGCGCCGCGTCATCCCATTCGATCATCATGTCGTGCCAGAGGATGGGACGAATGTTGAGGGAAATGAGGTGATCCATGATCGGCCCGACGTGCTGCAGGTAGAGTGCGCCTTTGCCGTGCTCTTTGATGTAATCGAGGCAGGCCGCGCTTTGACCCAAGGTCCTTGCCTCGTCGCCGCCGAGGTGGAAATGCTTCACCTCAGGCATGAGCTTGAGAACGTCATCGACCATTCGTTGGACGAGGTCTCTGGCTCCTGGAGCAAGTGGATTGAGGCCCGATGAGTTGTCCGGCACTTCGCGCAAATTTTCGTAGCCCGGCACGCTCAACGGCGTCTCCATGTGCCCCAGGCATTGCACCAGTGGGATGAGTTCGATACCAAGCTTTGCAGCAATTTCCGTGAAACGGTGGATGTCCTCGGGCGTGTAGGCGGTCGGGCTGCGGAAGCGGGGGTCCACGGTCCAGGGAAACGAGTCCTCCCATTCGATCAGGACGACATTGTAGCGCGCGGCGGAAAAGAGTTTCAACAGTTCGACAAACCGCTCCGGCGTGGGCGGCAGTCCCTTCAAGTCCAGGTGAACGCCGCGCTTGGGCGTGACCGGCTTCTCCATCTGGAACAATCTATCAAAAGCTGCGGTTTCCTCCGGTTTGGAATCGGCACCCGTGGCATGGGTGCAGGCTAGCGCGGAGGCCATGGCCAAGGCTGGAAATAACAGACGCGGTGATTTCATCGGAGGGTGGGTGAGTTCGAACAGGCTTCGCGGTTTTACTTTTGGGAGGAGCTTGCTCATCATCAAGTGCTTTGTCCAGTTCCTTGCCCAAGGAGGCAGCTTCCATGGAGAAGTGCCGAATGATCCCTAAGCCTAAACAAGACCAGCCCCTAGCAGCCTGTCGGACTTAGCGAGTTAACGCGCTGAGAATCGGCTGTACGAATTTTGATCAACCTGAGTTGGCGTTGAATTGAGAATAGCCCCCCTTAAAACCCACCTTATTGAGACTGGTCGAGTTTTTAGCTCTAAGTCCGACAGGCTGCTAGGTAAGCGTGCATCAGTCGGATCAGAGCGGCGCGGGTGGGCGGATGGTCCGTCCAGGTGCTGGGACTTGGGCCAGTGGCGGTGTAGTTGCCGCTCACTTTGCGATACTCGCGGACACTTTAGAAAATTCCCAGAGAACCAATGCAGTGCGTTTTTTGGGAGTAAGACCGTGCCGTGACGGTAGGCAAGCGTTCTCGGAAAGGATGACGGAGAGCCGAGGATGGCTCGGCGTGCCGAGCTGTCCCACTGGAAGAAATTTTTTGAACAAAGTAGCTTTTTCTAGCTGCTTTCGCTAGGCAGGCGCCGTGCTAGTTCCATTTCCATGAGTGACCCAACCCATCAAGCCCCGAGTCCCGAGCATCTGGCGGAGCTTTTGCCGCAATACGGCATCGAGTCCTTCATCGCGCAGGGCGGGATGGGGGCGGTTTACAAGGGCTGCCAGCTTTCGTTGGACCGGGACGTGGCGATCAAGGTGCTGCTCTACGAGTTCGGCGAGGACACGGAGTTCCGCGAGTCTTTCACCACGGAGGCGAAGGCGATGGCCCGCCTCAATCACCCGAATCTGCTCGGCGTTTTCGACTACGGGAATGTGGATGGGATGCCCTACATCGTGATGGAGTATGTGAAGGGCGGGTCGCTCCACGAGGCGGCTTGGAATAAGGTGGTCGATCCCGCACAGGCGGTGGCCATCGTGAAGGGCATCTGCGCTGGGCTGGCCCATGCCCATGAGCACGACATAGTCCACCGCGACATCAAGCCCTCGAACATTTTACTCACCACCAAAGCCGAGCCCAAGGTGGCGGATTTCGGCCTGGCCCACGCGACGGACTCGGAGAAATCCGGCCTGGTCATGGGCACGCCCGGCTATACCGCGCCGGAGGTTTTCAAAAACCCGGACCAAGCGGGGAAACTGGCGGATATCTACTCCGTCGGCGTCATTTTGCATCAATTGCTGAGCGGCATCGACCCCGCGGGATGCACAGAGCCGCCTAGCAAAGTGACGGGCTATCCTCAACTCGACGCAATTTGGCGCAAGGCCACCCACATCACGCCCGCGCTGCGCTATCCGAGCGTGGCGGCGATGCTCACTGAGCTTGGGAATTGGGCCCCCGCCGCGAAGCCAAAGGTGCCCGTCGTCACCGCAGCGGTGCCGCTGCGCCCGCTGGCTCCTAAAGGCGCATCCAATGCTCGCGTCACCCCCCGCGCCAAAGCCAAGACCGATGGCGGCGTGGTGAAGTTTTTCATGATCGGCATCCTCGCGGTGCTTGGTTTCCTCACTTACGAGCATTTGCAAAAACCGGAGCCGGTTAGCAAAGGAAGCCGCGTGGAAAATAAAGTCCCCTTCCCGCCCGAGCCGCCCGATCCGGTCATCCCGCCTCCGCCTCATCCGCCCAAGCAGGAGGGACATTATACGCCTAATCCCGAACCCACGGAGACCGTCACCCATACCGAGCCAGTCACTCCGCCAGTCGTGGATTCCCACCCTGATCCCGTCTCTGAGAATACTCATGACCTGCCGCCCGGCGATCCTGAGCTGCTCCAGCGCGCCACCGGTTTGATCCTGGATTCCCGCAAAAAGCGCGACACCGGCTACTCAGACAATGTCAATGCCCTACTGTTCCAATTCGCCAGCCATGCTCACACCGGCAAGAAGGAGGACGCCGTTTTCATGGAAAATCTCAGGAGAATGCTCGTCGGCAACCGCGTGCCCTCAACGGACGGTTTCCAAGGACTCACTGACGAGGTCGTCAAAAACTTCGCGCTGGCCCAGTCCAAAGAGAAGAGCATCGAGGACGCCCACCGCAACGATCTCACCCGCCTCCGGGATGCTTACGCGACTCGCCTCAATGGAATCGCTGCCGATACCACCGACGCAGGACTCAAGAAGCGCCTACTCGCCCAAGCGGAGCAGGCGAAAGATCTGGACGACTGGGTGCAATTGCTCGCGCCCGAGCCCAAGTATGTCCGCAACTCTCTCAATGCCGGTTTCGTCGGCAAGTGGGCTGTGCAAATGGCCGAGCACAAAGAGCAATGGATCGTGCATCCAGACGGGAAATTGGAAGTCCTCCGCCACGATCAAGGAGTGACTTGGCGTCTCCTCGATGACGGCACGATCGAGATCACATGGCCGGGCAAAAAACCGTGCAGTTTCACCCGCGATGGCGACGGCTGGACCGGCCTGAACACCAATGGCAAAAATACGACCCTCACTCGCGGAAACTGGTGACCGAGTGTCGTATAAAATTCAATGTGAAGGACAGCGTGTGCGGACGTGGTTGCAGGTTCAGGGCTTGAGAAAATTCTGGATCAGGCGAATCCCCGCGTCCTGGCTTTTTTCCGGGTGGAACTGGCAGGCGAAAAGTCTGCCCCGACCCACGGCGGCGGCGAAGGTCTGGGTGCCGTAAGTCGTTTCCGCAACGCAGACGGCAGGGTCCAGCGGCTCAGGGAAAAACGAGTGGACATAATAGAAGTATGGCTCCGCACCGAGGTCATGCCAGACAGGGCTTTCGCCGCCGGTGGCGACGGCGGAATTCCAGCCCATGTGCGGGATTTTCAATCCGGGTTCATCGCGGAAACGGCGGACCCGCCCGGGCACACAGCCCAGCCCGCGCACGCCGGGCGCTTCCTCGCTGGAATCGAACAGAATCTGATAGCCGACACAGATGCCGAAGTAGGGGCGATCCGCTGCGATCCAATCCTTGAGGAAGGTATCGAGCCCGCGATTTTCAAGCCGCTCCATGCAGTCGCCAAAGGCTCCTTGGCCGGGGAGAATGAGGTGGGTGACGCCCGCCGCTTGGTCCGGACTCGCGATCACTTGGGGTTCCTGACCGAGAGCGAGCAGGGCATTGGCGACGCTGCGGAGATTGCCGCCGCCGTAGTCGATGATGCCAACTTTCACAGTGCGTCTTTGGTGCTGGGAATTCCAATCACCCGTGCATCCCGCTCGCAGGCGTCACGCAGGGCGCGGGCGAGGCCCTTGAAGATGGCTTCCGCGATGTGGTGGCCATCGCGCCCGTATAACAGCTCGACGTGGATATTGGCGCGCAGATTTGAAGCCACGGCACGGCAGAATTCCTCGACCAGAGTGAACGGCATGTTCGGTGCCGAGGGTGTCCCGGCAGGTGCGCGGAACTCCAGGTGCGGGCGGTTGCTGAGATCGACCACCACGCGGGCGAGCGTTTCATCCATCGGCAAATAAGCGCAACCATAACGCCGGATGCCGGCCTTCGTCCCGAGCGCCTCGCGCAGACAATCGCCGATGACGATGCCGGTGTCCTCGATGGTGTGATGGAAGTCCACCCCGATGTCGCCCACGGTTTTCACCGTGAGATCAAACAAGCCATGCTTCGCAAACAAGGTCAGCATGTGATCGAAAAATGGGACGCCGGTATCGATGCGAGAAACCCCGGTGCCGTCGATGTCGAGCGACAATTCGATAGAGGTCTCTGCGGTCTTGCGGCTGCGGTTGGCGGTGCGGTGGGTGACCATGGCTCAGGGCGGGAAGGGAAATTTACTTAATGCCTCTAGCGGCATTTTCAAGCTGATCAACGTAGCGGCGAGGGACGCCGGACGCCTTGGCATTGTTTATGGCGGCGCTGACCGCGGCGAGAGTCCGGCCGTTGTGAATCACGGAATAGGCATCCCGGTAGGCCTTGCCACCCTCGACGCCGAGCACGGTCTTCACCGTGCCGAGGCGGGTCAATTCCAGCTCACCGAAGCGCACGGTGTCATCCAGCGATGCTTTGTGATAGGGATTGGGAGTGACCCAGAGCTGCTTCGCGTCCTTTTCCCTTTTGTAAAGCGCATCGATCTCGGCGGTTTCCGCTTTGATCGCGTGCTCTGTGATGTTGCGATTTTCCGTGGACATGCCTTGCAAGCCCGAGTCGCGCTGCTTGATGCGGGCATCGATGGTGAGGAGCAATTCCTTGTTCTCGGCGACGTGACCTTGGATCACTTGTCTGATCAACGGCAACAGCGCCCCGTAGGATAGGCTGGTGCGGTAATCGCGGTCGAAGGTCGCGAAAATCCGCAGCGCGGCGACAACCTGACCTTGGTCAGTGAGGGTGCGGATCTTCGATTCCATGATGCGGGCGTCGAGATCATAGGCATTTGGCTCGTATTGATCGGGCATAATCACCGCGCCATTCAGTTTCACGCCGCCTGCGGAGATTTTGGCGGACTCGGCCTTGAGGGTTTCGAGAATCTGCTTGGCGGCTTCGATCTTGGTGCCGCGTGGAAAGGCAGTTAGAAATTTCTCAACCGCGGAAATCCTCTGCGGATAATCCTCCGCCGTCAGCAAATCCGGAGTGGGCACCAGTTTGGCAAGCGCCTCGAACGCTCGCACATCCGGCAAGTCGCGATCGATTTTCACGACGTCGGCTTTTGCAATTCTGCGCTCGTCCTTGATGGTCTTGGTGAAGGCGACTTCAATGACATATTGGTTGCCTGCCTCACTGATGACCACGCCTTCAAAGCTGGTCCCATCTTTGAGGGTGATCTTATCCGCGCTGCAAGGCAGCAGGAACATCAACAGGCAGGATGCGGCGATGGCGTAAATCAATTTCATAAAATGGGTTCGCAAGTGGCGGACTCGGGGGAGGATTCACAATTTCGGGGTCGAGGGCAAGACCGCTTCTTGCAAGGCTGCTGGCGTGGAGATCATACGCGTCTCGCCGCTGGCGAAAATCAATTTCACCGAGCCGTCCGGAATGAGATCGGCGGGTTTCGCACTGCGGCGTTGGATCATCCGCAAGGGCAGCCGCTGGGTGACCAGCAACATCTCCGGCGAGAGTCCAGCACCGATGACGAGAATCACTTTGTGTTCTCGTGCCAGGGTGGCTTGCAACAAATCCGTATAAAGCACCGGTCGGTCCGCCGCACTCGCGGGCAGCGGGACGACCAAATCGACGAGCCCCGCCACCAGCGGCCGATCACGCTCGGCCAGCCGACACTCGGCGAAGGAAAGCAGTCCTTTGGAGGAATCGTCGAACAGCATCACCGAGTCAGAGATCGGCAAGTCGAGGATTTTCGCGTCATCCGGGCATTCCTTGAGATAGCCTGGACCCGTGAAAAGTTCCGCCGCCGTGGAGGCGAGATCGTCGGCCCAGCCGAGCCATTTTTCATCCGAGGTGATCGCGTTGACGTCGAGCGCTGCCTGTAAGGCGAGGCCGTAGAGAAAAGCGCGCCCCTCGCCATGCGTCGCCGGAGCGGGTTTGGAAAACTGCCTCAGCCGTGGTCCCTCAGTGAATGCGACCCGGCATTTCCCCAACAAATCACGCGCTTTTTCCCGAAATTGCCCATCCCCCGTGACCGCGAAGGCGGCGGCGTAGGCTGAGACCATGCGGAAGCTCGCCGATGCGTGCGAGCAATCGTCGCGACTCGTCTGACCGAGCCTGGCGATGCGGACCTGGAGCAGTTTTTGCCGGACCGTTTCATACCGGGGCGCGAAAACCTCGAGCGCTTGGCCTTGTTCGGTCGCGAGTCGCGCGGGCGATTTGCTCATGGCGAGACTGTTGCTGCGGAAAAACTCGCGGCGTGGATCCGCCTCAGACGGCAAATTCCCCAAGCCCTTCATGTTCGTCGCCTTGATCCACCAGACCGCATCGGCCGGTGGCAGTTCTTTCTCGATGTCCTCCACGGTCCACAGCCAAGCTGCCGGTTCGGACTCCGCCTGCGCGCCGATGGAGAACAGCCCTTCGTAGGTGGAAAATGATTTTTCCGCAAACTTGATGAGTCCCAGCGCCCGTTCCAGCGTCTCCGCATCCCCCGTCGCCCGGTAGGCATCGATCAAGGCCACCGCCGCCCGCGCCTGCGAAATACAGTCGCGGGAAAACCCCGGCAAGGCCCAGGAATTCCCACGCCGCGAAGTGAAAACCCCGCCATCCAATGGATCAAACATCGCACTCCCGAATAAATCGACCAGCAGCTCACGGGTCGTTTCCAAACAGCGGGAACGCACGGCATCAGGCAGCCCTGGGTGAATCGCCGCAGTCGCCAGTAAATCCACCGAGCCCGCCGGAAACAACCCGCCCGCCTGATCGAAACTGCGGGAAAGCGGGTCATAGAACGAGGCGAGCTGACGCAAACTCCGCTCCACGTCCGCCGCAGGATTCGCGCTGGCTTGCATGGAATTCCTCCGCTGGGTCATCCGCTCAGCACGGGTCACATTATTCGTAGCGCTGTTCTTTGAGACATACCCAGCCTGATTCGCCAGATCCTCCTTCCACAGGCGGTTGACCATCGCATGGGATTGATTGAACAACTCGACGGCCCTCCCTGCGGATACCCGTGGCACCGGAATCCACGCGACCGGATTGCCTGCGGGAGTCAGCCAGACAAACAATGGCAATTGCAGCCCTTGGTGGATTTCCGCACACAGCTCCGGGGCTAACAGGCCAACCTCGCGGGCCGAATCGCCGTCGATGAGCACCGAGACATACTCGTGATTGATCTCATCCACCAGCCCAGCATCCTTCGTCAAAGCCGCCAGCACACTCTGATACCCCGGCTGTTGTGGCATCGCAATGACTGCGAACACCAGCCGCTTGGCCCCCCTCGCCCGCAGCAGTGTGTCCTTCGTCCATGGCTGCCAATGGATCAGTGAATTCGCCTGTCCCTGATAAATGGCACCCGGCAAAGCACCCAGGCTCTTGGCATCCAGATTCTGCGAGGCGCTCCGGGGGACCCCGCCGACGGCTGCGGACCCCGAGTTACTGCGGCGACAGCCAAACACTCCTAACAGGCATCCGCACAAGACCGCTGCTGTTGCGACCGCACCGTTGGAAAATCTAAATTTCATGAAAAAAACCGAGGCACAGATGGGTTTGTTGCCGCCCTTGGTGCCGCATCATGAAGAAAAGACTTCCGCTGTTGCAAGCGGAAGCTACCGTCGCGCAACAATTCCCTGCGCAGCGTGATCAGTATTGCCGTTTCCAGCCAAAAAGGAGGCGTGGGTAAAACCACCGTCTCCATCAATCTCGCCCACTCCTTCGCCCGCGCAGGTGTAAAAACCCTGCTCCTCGATGCCGATCCGCAAGGCTCCGTCGGCCTGTCGCTCACCCGCCAGTCCCGCCTGCTAGCCGGATTTTACGACTACCTCGCAGATCCCGGAATCCCGCTCGAACGCCTGATCGTCCCCACCCGCTTGGAAACTTTCTCCCTCGTCGCCAGCGGTCAGGCCAGCGATTACGAGGCTGGCGGCGGCGGCATGGGAGCCCACCTCGCCCGTGTCCGCGCCTTTCTCCGCAGCGTCGCCGCCCGTGGTTTCGACCTCTGCCTGATCGACACCGCCGCCGGACTCTTCGGCGTCACCAGTGATGTCATCGCTTCGAGCGACGCGATCATGATTCCCCAACAGGCCGAACCCTTAGGCATCCGCTCGGTGCCGAAGCTGCTGGAAGGCCTCAACCGCCTGCGGGTCATGAATCCCCGGCTCAACGTCCTCGGTGTCTGCCTCACCATGGTCCAACACGATCTCGCGGAAAGCACCGAGGCCGCCGCCGCCCTCCGCCAGTTGCTGCCGCAGGAAATGGTCTTCCAAACCCAGATCCCCCGCGACGGCCTCTTCGTCCGCGCCAGCGCCCGCGGCCTCCCCATCGGCGTGCTCGAAGATGGCGCAGGCGCACAGATCGTTTTCGATTCCCTCCGCGCGGAAATTGAGGCGAAATTTGAAACGAATAACGGCCAACACGCCCATCCCTGATGATCGATCCGATCTATCCTTGGCTTGATCCCATCGAGGTTCGCAACATGGCGGACCGCTTGATGAAACCGCACCGTGAATCCGCCACCGTCATCGCGGACGCGGGCTTCGACGATGCCTTCGTCGGCTACGCCGCCACTCAGACCGCCGCTCCCCTCCCCCCGCCGCCCCTGCCGCCGCCGCTCCCACCGCGCCAAGAACCCGTGGCACCGCTAGAGCCAGCCCCAGCCGACACCCAGACCAGCGCCCGTGGCCCCTTCCTCGATCGGATCACCCGGTTCCGCGACTGGATGCGGCAAAACTTCTCAGCAACCGGCATCTTCATCCTCGACCGGGAAGGTGCCGTCATCTTCGACGAGAGCAACCACGGTCGCCTGCATTTCCTCGCCCGCAGCCTCGCCCTCGCCTCCCGTCGGCCAGGCGCCTCCGCCGGCAACGTCCATGTAAAAATCGGCGCTGGCGCGACGCTCGAAGTCATCCCCGTAGAAACCGCCTACGGCTGCCTCGTCCTCGGCGCCGTGGTCACAGAATCCCTCGATCCACCGTCCGTCACCGCTGTCATGGACGCCCTCGCCCTCGTCGCCTCACCACCGGAAAGTTAAGGGTTCACGAAGCGAGTCCGCCGTCCGTGATCTTGACTTGGACTTCTAGCATCGTAAGCTCCTTTCGTGAAAAGCACTCCCCGCAAGACCGCAGCACGCGGCCTGCACCAGCCGATTCCTGAGCTGGAAAAAACGCTGGCCATGCCCGAGGAAAAGCGGAGCAGGGGCGCTAACATCCACAAAAAGCCCCGCAAGTATTACACGCTGCCCAACGGCATTAAAGTTGTTCAACATACACGGTAGCCTCCCCTCGCTGGGTCACCGGGCGGAAAAATGCCGAAAAGGGACATTGACCTAGCCGCCGACTAACGATTAGATGTTAGTTTATGTTGTGATACTCACGTGTATCAAGATTTGTGGGATAGGAAGTAGGGACCTTATTGTCCCGTTCTGCGCTACGGTTAAGGAAAAGAGGCGACAATAAGGTCGCCACTCCTTAGCTGGAAAAATCGCAAATCGTGATGCGCGAGAGTACAGTCCGCAACGTGCCCTCCCTTTTCACCCGCCCCGG
>JANXMQ010000099.1 GCA_025354565.1 Akkermansiaceae bacterium | reverse complement strand
CCGACATCCAGCACAACTTTTCCAAAAATCATTTGGCCGAGTGCCAGAACCGACAGTGCGGTGAAGCCTAGCACACAGAGAACCATCCCCGGAATGAGGAATAGCCAGCGCGGGCTGAAAAGCAGCATGAAGCGTAAGTGCCGCCAGCCGTCCCGCCAACTCCTGAGATGGGGGGCGCGAGAACGTCCGTCGGGGTGAAGGGTGATCGGAACTTCAGCGAAACGCAGGCCTTTGAGTGTGGATTTGATTACAAACTCAGACGCCAGCTCCATCCCGGTGGTTCGGAGGTCGATGCGGTTGAAGCCGTCCTTGGTGAAGGCGCGTAAACCGCAATGGAAATCGTGAGCCGGACACTTGAACAAGAGCCTTCCGATGAAGGTTAGAACCGGGTTGCCGATCCAGCGGTGTTTCCATGGCATCGCACCCGGCATCACTGTACCCCCGCCGGACGGTAGCCGACATCCCATCACGAGTTCGTAGCCCTGGCGCAGTTTTTCGACGAAGGGCTTGAGGTTGGAGAAATCATAACTGTCGTCCGCGTCGCCCATGAGGATCCATTTGCCGTAAGCTGCCTCGATGCCGCCACGGAGGGCGTTGCCATAACCCTTTTTAGCGACCGCAACCACCCGCGCTCCCTCACGGGCCGCAATCTCTTGGGAGCCGTCAGTGCTGCCGTTGTCGGCGATCACCACCTCACCCGCGATGTCGCAATCGATGAAGGACTTGAGCGCTTTGCGGATGCAGACGGCGAGCGTTTCCGCCTCATTAAGGCATGGCATGACGATAGAAAGTTCGGGAGTCGGGTTCATATTATTCGGTGGGAGACTGCAATGGCGGTATTAGAGGGGAAGGGGTGGGATTTCAATCACCCACCACTCGCAGGGAGGCTGCCGGGCTATGAGTTGTAGGGAGATACGGGTTTTTACGATACCGCCATCCCGTTTCACCCATTCCTCTGGAGTGGTTCCTTTATATAATTCAAAATGATCGGTGTTGAGTGCGAGATAACGGATTCCCTCGGTCCTGAGGCTGCCTAATGTATTTTGTGGTAGGAGATGGCGTAGCTGTCGGTGCATATAGGGTTTCCACAGAGGCAGCTCTGGACTGGTGCTGTAACTGAGATAGCCGACGACGGTGATATCAGGTGGCAGTGCGTCCCTGATAGGTCCAAGGCCATCGCTGCGTCCTGAATACACTTCATAGCCGGTTTTTGCCCGCTGCAGTAGCTGGGGGGAATTCCCGTTTACCTTTGAAAACAGGGTATTCGCAGGCCATAGCGGGCGCGATGGGGTGATGATCACCATGGCCAGTGCCGAGGCCACCGCGAGGTAAGTTGCCCAGCGCCAAGTGCGAGATTGGACTACACGATTTTGGCTTCTTCCACACAGACACAAGGCAAAGAAAAATGGATAGAAAGGCGCGATGTGTCGAGCCACGGTGGACATTCCCGCTCGGCTGAAATAGGCAAGTATGGCGAGGGAAAAAGCACCACACATGAGAAGCCACTGTAGCCGAAGGCGCTTGACACACGACCCTTGATGGACTGATTCGGCGGGCTTGCACAAACCCATGAGTATGGAAACGAATAACAGTATGCTAAGGCCTGTGCCGACGCCTGACGATTCTTCGCCTTGGAAATCAGAAACAGAAAAATTAGCCCCGCCTTCTTCGAATGAGCGGTGGGTTGCTTCCAGAAACGAGGCTGGGAACAAGCGGATGAACATCTTGTTCCAAGCACCAGCGAGGGGAAAAACTGGTGGGATTAAGTTCTGCAGCGAGGTGTTGATGGTGTTGGTGGCAATGCCGACCAGCGGTTGGACCTGTCCCAGTTTTTGATCCTCTGCCGCAGCTCCGGTCCAGTCACCGCACTGGCGGAAGTTGATGGCTGCGGTGGGCAGGAAGGAAGCAAATGCAAACAGAACGGCAAGAGCCAAGGTCGCCAACGGTTTCCGCAGCGTCGGTAACCACATGTCGTGAAACAACACCGCGAACGGCAGCAGCAGGGGAAGGGTTGTGGGTTTGATGGCGGTCATCATCGCACATCCTAGCAGCGCTAGTGCGAAGCATGGATAGCCGCCACCGCGTTTCCACCGAAAGCCGAAATCAAAGGCGGCGACTGCGAACAAAGTGGCGAGCATGTCATTGCCGACACTGGCCGCCTGTAAGACGAAGCAATAGCCAGAGGGTAAGATCCACATCCACGAATACGCCGACTTGCGAGGCACTCCCATCTGCCTGAACAGACTAAAAAAAAGTCCCGGTAGGAAGAGGAACGAGACTAGATTGATCAGGAATACGAGCCGGTCTGTCTTCAGGATCGCGAACATCGGAGCCGTCCACCACTCGAAGCCCGTAGAGCGCGTATTGAGGTTGTTCTTGGTAGTGGTAATCCATTCCCAATGTTCCGCCATCAGCCAATCGGCGACACGCGGCATCCTATAGATAAGAGCATCAAAATTGTTCGGGGCGTAGAGAAAGCCACCGATCAGAGACAAAATTGCCAGTATGATAAAACTCGCTGGCAGCAATTTTTTGAATCGCAGATGCCAACACGAAAGAACGGATTTGGATGGCTTTGGAGGCAAGCCTAGCCCAATGAGGCGGGCCATTAGGAACCAAAACAATGGAATAGCGATTATTAGTCCGACAGCATTCAGATAATAAATGGCGGAAAGAGACCAACCGGCGACATTGCATGCCGCACCGAACAGAATCCAGTGGCCTAACCAGAGACTTCCGGCAGGAAGTTTTATTGTTGGGTTGTTCTGGAGCATTCTAAAAATCGAAGAAGTTACGGCTTTTTGCCGACAACTACATACTGAGTGCCGAACGGTAATGCGGAGAGTGGTTGCTCAAAAGGGCGGAAAACTTTCAGCAAGGCCGGGAAGATGAACAAATAGCGAGTGGTGAGAATTTGGAATCCCGCATCCTGCATTCGGTGCCGCGTTTCTGGCGGAGGCAGCGTAACAGCATCTCGGTCAAATTGGCAGCGACTCATTACGTACAAAGTTGCCGGGTTCCAAGGGTTGTTTTCGAACAGGGCGAAGATCCCGCCCGGACGCAGCGATTTATAAACGTAATCGAGCGCGCCCTGTCGTTCAGGAATTTCGATGTGATGGAAGACCCCGTTGCAGAAGGCGATGTCGAAATGACCTGACGGTGGTTCTTGGATCAGGCTGAAGGATGTATCATCAGCGCCGAAGGTTTCGCGTGCTATATTTAGCGAATCGCTGGAGACATCGACGCCTAGAATTTCTTGTGGATTAAGGCATTCTTTAATGAATGGCGTGGCGGAACCTGTCCCGCAGCCGAAGTCCATCACCGATCTAGCTCCGAAACCATTGGTGGCGATCCATTTGGCCAGCCAAACCATTCTGCCGCGTGCAAAGTAGTTTTTGTCCTCACCAGAAACATCAAGCGCCTTACTCAAGTCTTGATCGTAGGTTGAAGCGTAGTCGTCAAAGTAAGAGTTGCTCATAATATAAATCGACGATTTTCAATGCATTGACGAGGCAGATATGGACGGCACGGTAGATGTTTGCCGCAGCATCGTGAGTTTTGCGACCTGGGTGGATGTATGGGAACTATTTTTCCACGCTACCGCCCTTGGTTACGGGCTTTTTGAGGGCTTGGAACCGAAGCATG
>JANXMQ010000098.1 GCA_025354565.1 Akkermansiaceae bacterium | reverse complement strand
TTCGATCACGCCGGAAGCCAGCGCAGGGTTGAGGTAATTTTTGCGGAATGTCGCCCTGTGGCGCAGACCGAGGCGGCGGAGAAGATCATCGGAAGTTAACACAACATCGGAACCGTAGGCCTTGAGTAGGACTTTTACTTGATCGCTTACTTGGTCGCTTACTTGGTCGCTTGCCACGGGTGCATCCAAGGTTTCCCGAATGATCGTGAGCATGAATTCGACAAAAGGAGTCGCTTCCGCCAATTGATCCGCTGCCCCAAGTGCTTGATAATATTCAGTTTGGTGACCACGGATCAGGCTTTCTACCGGCAAATAGGCTAAATCCTCATGCCACTGGGACAGCGCCAGCGATTGCCAGAGCCGACCCAAGCGCCCATTTCCGTCGGAAAACGGGTGGATGAATTCGATCTCGTAATGCAGGATCGAGCTGGCAATCAGTGGATGCAGATCGGTTCTTGCCAGCCATTGGAAAAGATCGCCCACCAGATGCTCCACCCGTTCCGCAGGCGGGGCCATGTGGATGATCTGACTTCCCCGATAAATCCCGACCCCTCCCGGACGAAACGCCCCGGCGTGATCCATCAATGCCTTCATCATCAGCCCGTGGGCAGCCAGGAAATCCGCAACCGAGGCCGGTTTCCAGGTCGGCAGAGAGTCGTAACACTCAATCGCGTTTCGCACTTCTTGGATTTCCCGCATCGAGCCGATCACCCTCTTGCCCTCCAGAATCGCTGTGACTTGATCGATACTGAGACTATTGTTCTCAATGGCTAGGGACGCCTGAATCGACTGAATCCGATTCGCTTTCCGAAGTTGAGGCGAAAGCGGCAAATCCCGCCCGCTCCACCGTCCGATCCGTTCACAGATCTCCCCGACCAGCGTGAGTTGGCGCGGGGTGATGGTGAATGGAGGGTGGTAGGGGGTGGGCATAGGGTTAAATACGCTCAATAATCTCCACTCCAGCGGGAAGACCGCTGCGATCAATCGCAACTTCGTAGTCAGAGAATGCGCGAGGAACTTCGACCCCTTCTTTCTTCTTCACGGAAACGCGTTCGAAGAGTTTGTGACTGGGGGTGTTGCCGAGTTTGCTATCATGTTTGAAGATGAGGAGGGCGCGAGGATTCATGCTGCCAGCGGGGCGGGCGGCAGATTGATCGAATTGGAAGGCGTTTTCGAGAGCGGTGAAGAGTAATTCGAGGTCGTCGTCGGAAAAACCGGTCTGGGCGGCAAGGAAGGGGTTCACGAATCCTTGGGCTTTGTAGAGGCCGTAGGGGATGGTGTACTTGCGGCCCATTTCGCCCTCTTCTTTATCAACGTCTGTTAGGCGGGTGATGGTGTGTTCTGCGGTAACGATTCGATCAATTGAGCGAGAGAAAGAAATTTGTACCGGACCACGAATCTGGCCTGCGTTCGGGCCAGTTGAGAGCACGCCACCGAACGTTCTGATGTCGAAGTATTGGGAGCACATCCATTTCTGAAGAACTTTAATCTCTGTTTGCGGACGTTTCTTAGTTTTATCCGAATCCCATTTGCCATCCGCTTTTGCATGTTGGTCGATGTTGGTGGCGTCACAAGCTTGAGCAATCAATGGGTTAAGAGGGCGCTTTTCTTGGACGAAAATTTGATGGGTGCTTTCGCTGTTTGTAGTTTGGATGAAGTTCCTGATTTTGCGTTTGATGCAAACATCGGTGACGAGACCTTGGCCGGTTTCAGGGTCGAGGCGAGGGAGATTGCCGGCATCGGGATCGCCGTTTGGGTTGGCGTCTTGGGCATCGAAGAGAAAGAGGAAGTCGTAGCGGTTGTTCATGATGGTTATTTGGTTGGGTTGGATTCGTGTTGTTGTTTCTGGTTCTAGCAATGATTCAAAGAGTGGTAGCTTCGTCGGCTGCTGCTATTTCTTTCTTTTGTTTGAGAGCTGAGTTCTGTTGGTAATAGCCGATAGCGAATGCGCCCTGCTCCTCAAGTTTGAGAGTTTTTGGATAGGCAATTTCACCAGTTTCAGATTTCTCCAATTTGCAAATAATTTCACCTATCAGGTCTTCGTAAAACTTCTGCGAGCCTTTCCCGACTTTGCGCAAATGGTGAATGTGTAGCTTGTGAATTCTGGGGAATACAGACGCAGGAGTCGAGCAAGCGGAACCAAAGAATGTTTCACGGATTGTTCTATCCAATTTAAAATCGTTGGCTTGTCTTTGCGCCTGCTCCATGACAGCAAATAGGCGTCCTAATAAGTATGGTATTTGTTTGATTTCGATGTCTAACATAATTGGTATGGTTTGGTTGAAATTGCGTTTGAGTATGGCTTTGAGAATGGCGGCTTTGAGGTAAGGAACTCGCTCTATGGTCTTCCCTTGTTGGTCTTTTTCGATGACCTTAAGGCGGTTGAGTATTCCCTGTAAAAGGGTGTGAGGATAAGGTGTCCGATTGAGGATGGCTTGCATGAGTTGGCCTCCGAGAATGGGAGAGATCGCTTTGCGCTCGCGGGCGGTTTGATCGAGGAGGCGCTGGGAGGACGGAAACTCGGGTTCCCAGTAGGGGTGGGGATCCTTCTTGCGGACGAGGGCGAGGTTTTGGAAATGGTCGTGGAGGTTTTCGAGCATCTGGCCAATGGTGCTAACTTGCCAGAAGCGGACGACGAGGCGGGTGACGTTTCCAGAAAGTCCGAGGAGGTAGAATTTCGTGTCAGGATCGTCGTCGAGTTCGGTAATGCTGGCACCGCCACCACGCCGGAGGATGTTGAGGAGGGACTCAAGCTGGCGGTGGCGGGTCTGGTCTTCGGTGATGATGGCTTCGGGCAGTGTGCCGAGTTCGCCATCAAGGACTTGGGCGAATAGGGATTCGGTGGTGGTTTTTTTCTCTGTCCAGAAGATGGCGGTAACATCGCCAATGGTGACGCGGTGACGGTGGGATTGCGGTCCAGATAGGATGGCGTTGAGGGCGTTGCAGTAGGCAAAGACGGCCGATTCAGAGACCGGGGCGTTGTAGGATTGGTCTTTGGCGTAGGATTCGAATGGATCGAGGTTAAATGAAGCGAGTTTGGCACCGCCTGGGGCGGCCCCGTTGACGCCTTTGATAGCAGGATCGTGGAGGCGGGCGATGGGTAGTTCCTTACCGGTGACGAGGCAGAAGCCAGTGGGTTCGGAGGACGTGGCCGATGCGGGCTGGCGGTGGGTCATCCAATCTTTGATCTCGCGTTCCTCATGCGCATCCTTGTGGCTTGGAAGGACGCGAAAGACCCCGAAACCGGTGGCGGCGAAGTCGTCGAGTTGAGTTGTCCAATCGGCGGCGCGTTCGGCTGTCCAATGGTGTTCGTAGAAGGCGCGGATGGCGACGAGCGAAGGAAGGATTTCCCCTTCGGTGAGTGTTAGGTAATGTGCTTTGGTCGCGGCGAGGGTTTCGATGGCGCGGGTAGTTTCTTTGGCCGATTTGACGGGATCTTTGTCGGGTTTCTTGTAGCCGAGGAGGTAGGCGGTGTTGTCCCATAGGGTGCAGGGATTAATGCCTGATCCTGATGGCTTTCCTTCACCGGGGAGGAGTGTTTGGCATGGGACTTTTTTGGTTTTGGTTCTCCCTGACTTGGCAGTTTCGGAAATGGTCTCGCGGGCATCCTGGATGTCCACAAGGGAGCCGTCGGGGTTGAGGACGATACGGAAGGTGATGTTTTGGACAGATTGGCCGGGGATGGGAACGCCGTAGGGGTTGTCGTCTTCGGCTTGGATGCGCTCGAAGAGTTGCGTTAGGGATTGGAGGATCATGGCGGTCAGGCAATGGATTGGTGAAAGGGTGGGACGGTGATGATGCCGTCTTTCATTTCGGCACGGAAGAAGCGGGGGGTGGTGGATTCAACTTTTTTGGTGTGCGGGTCTTGGTCGAACTCGATGTCGTGGAGCATGAAGCCGAGTTCCTTTTCCCCCGATAGATCGGGGTGTGTGGCGGGTATGGCGCTGTCCGCTTGGATGAGCGCGAAGGAGGCGGGAAATTCGCGGGTGCCGAGGCAGGGGTGGTGGAAGTATTGGCCCTTGCGGGCACGACGGGTGAACATTTCGAGGTGTTTGCCGGCGGCTTCGTTGGCGGGCATTTCCGGGCCGTTTTTCTCAAAGCGGCGGTCGAGAAGGTCGAAGCGGGCTTCGATGATGTAGGCGACGTTGGTGAGGATGAGTGAAGCGCGTTGTTGGCGTTCGTCCTCAATGAGGATGACGGAGGCTTGCTTTTCGCCACTCATGACTTTTTTGTCGGGTGAGGGCATTTTCTTGCCGACTTCGTTACGGCGGATGTTGGTGAAGCGGATGGGGTTGAGGACGTGGATTTTATCCACAACCCAGCGGATCTGAGGTTTCCAGTAGATGGCTTCAAGGATGCCGCGGGCGGCGGAGGGAGTGATTACGTCGTAGGAGACGCGTTCGGCTTTCATTTCGGGGCGGGTGAAGCAGGCGAAGTCGCCCCAAATGTGGAGTTTGATGGAAGATGGCATAGATTTAGAGGATAGGAATTTGTGTGGGCAGGGAAAGATCGGATTCAGGGTGGAGTCCGTATTGGCGTGAGTAGTGAACATCGCTATTGAGGAGATGGAAGCGGTCTTCGTGGAGTGGGAGTAGGATGCCGGTGCGGAGAAGTTCGGCGTGTTGGGGCTTTGGAATGTTGACGGTGTAGCGCTGGAGCTTGCGGGACAGGCGACGAATTTCAGCGGGTTCGAAGGTTTCGCGGAGTTGGTTGCATAGGAGGCGGCCTTTTTTTCCGAAGAGGATGAGCACGGGTTCGGAGTAATCGTCGATGAGCAGGAAGTCGCGGGCGGTGGTTTTGAACTGGAAGTTGAGGAGATCGTCTTCCGAGCGGAGGTATTTGGGTATGTTCTCCAGGATGTGTTTTTGATCTGTGGCGTCGCGTTTGTCCCAGTAGTGGCGCTGGAAGTAGTTGTGGATGGAGTCGAGACTGAGGGGATCCGGCGGGTCGGAGGCGAGGACTTGGACGGAAGAGTTGGTGGCGGACTGGACGAAGGGAGGTGTGGCGTATTCGGAGGTTTCGAAGAGGAAGAGTTGTCCGCCGGGTTTTCCTAGGGCGGCGGTTAGTTTACCTTCGCGGTCGCAGCGTCCAGCGGCTTGGGCGATGGAATCGAGACCTGCGAGCGAACGGAAGACAATGGGGAAGTCGATATCGACGCCAGCTTCGATGAGTTGGGTGGAGATGAGGCGGACAGGGAGTTTTTCGCGGAGGCGGCGCTTGATGAGATATAAGATGGTGCGCCGGTGGGCGGGGCACATGAGTGCGGAGAGGTGGAAGCGTGAGCCGTCGTCTGGCAGCAGATCAAACAGGTCGCGGGCATGGCGGCGAGTGTTGACGATGGTGAGGGATTGGGGATGCCGGACGAGGAGGGCTGCGAGGGTGGGGTTGTCGGTTTTTCCCGGAAGGCGTTGGGTGGAAACCCTTTTGAGAGAAGTATAGAGTGATGTGGGGTTAGGGATGATTTCGGTGGGGGAATCGAGGCCGATTTTGAAGTCTTCGCTTTTGTGGATGGCGGGTTGTGTGGCGGTGCAGAGGACGATGGATGTCCCGTAGTGGGTGTGGAGTTGTTCGAGGGTACGGAGGCAGGGGGCGAGGAATTCGACGGGGAGAGCCTGGGCTTCATCGAGGACGACGACGGAACGGGCGATATGGTGGAGCTTACGGCAACGTGAGGTCCGGTTGGCGTGGAGGGATTCGAAGAATTGGACGTTGGTGGTGACGATGATGCGGGCGTCCCAGTTTTCGGTGGCGAGGCGATTGGTGGTCGATTCGTGAGCGGAGTCAGGATCGAGGTTCGAGTGATGTTCTAGAACGATGTCCGAGCCGAGGGTGGCGAGGGCTTTGCGAAAGACGGCGGCGTTTTGCTCGATGATAGACGTGAAGGGGATGACGTAGATGATGCGGCGGAGGTTGTGGAGCCGCGCGTGTTTTAGGGCGAAGGCGAGAGAGGAGAGAGTTTTGCCGCCACCGGTGGGGACTGTGAGCGAGAAGAGGCCTGGTGGCATTTCTGCCGCTGCTAGGCAGTGGTTGAGGATTTGGGCACGGGTTTGGTTGACTGCGGTGGGCTGGGCGGTGGAGGACAGCTTTACGAGATGGTTTGTTAGAGCTGCGTCGATTTCGGCGATAGTGGGTTGTTTGTTTGGTCGAACGATTTTCCGTTCTGGACTCATGAATGCCTCGGTGGCGAGGAAGTCGGCATCGACCAGTGCGGAGAAGAGCATGCGTAGGAGGAAGCCAAGTGAAAATGGAGAGCGCAGGGCGAAGGGAATGGCGGGGAGGTTTTTCGCGTAGGCGAGGATTTCCGGCGGTGTGTGGTCAGTGAAGGGGGCTATTCGTTTAGCGAGTCGCTTGCTGAGGTTGCTATCCGTGGCGTCGATGCCGTCAGGTAGTCCGGCGTGATGACCTGCGATGAGGTAAGCTAGCAGGGAGCCGAAGAGCGGGAGGTTTTCCTTGCTGAATTGGGCACCTGCTGTCGAGTGGTCAACTTTTCCGGTGATTTCGGCGGTATGGGGATCCGCTTTGGATTCGAGGTAGGTTTGCCACTCGGGGGCGAATTTCCCGAGATCATGCCAGAGGCCGATCAAGTAGCCCCATTGGTGGGCTGATTTGGATTCCTTCGAGTTTTCCGGGAACATTTCTGCTGCGAATTTCGCAGTCCAGTGAGCGACTTTGTTGAGGTGGCCGTGCTGGAGGGCGAGGGATTCGCAGAGTGCGTGATCGTTTTCCGTGAAGGGGGTGAAGAGCGGTTCCCAGGTGGAGGTGTCTGGGTTGGTGGTTTTCCCATCCGGGAGTTTGGAGGTGTGGGCGTAGAAGATCATTACATCAATGGCGGAAGATTGGAGTGATGGGTTAAAGTGACGGAACATCATACTTCAGGATCAGTTCGTCATCTGTGATGAGAGTGAGTCCGTGGGAGAGTGCTTGGCAGATGAGAAGGCGGTCGAAGGGGTCTTTGTGGAGGAGGGGGAGATCGGCCAGCATGAGGGAGGAGGCTTCTTCGAGGGGCAGCTCCAGGAACTGATGCTGTTTTCTCAAATGAGGGACGTAGAGCGACGGATGCTGGGGCAGGCTGAGTTTCCTAATGCTGTATTTGATGGCAATTTCAGACGCCGAGACGGAGCTGAAGAACACGAGGTTGGTGGGTTCTTGTATCGCTTGCTTATGAATGGAGCTGAGTTGGGAGTCATCGGTGACATACCAAAGAAAAATGTGTGTATCGACGAGGAGTTGCATTTCGTTGGAGAGTTATCGCAAAAAACGCGCTGGTGTCAATTGATCAAGGTTTTAGATCAAAGAATACTTGAACTCGAAAAGGTGTACCGTATGTTGATTTCGTCGCCCCGCGCAAGGGGGGCGCGGATTGAAACTTTGACCTAAACCCTTGATTTGCAGAAGATACCGGCCACCTCGCGCTGCGATTCGCAGTGCGAGGTGGTAACGTCTCGCCGGAGAATCAAGGCTTGCCGTAGAAAAGCGCTTCGACTTCTGGATCTGTATCGCTGAAGCCCTGCGGGACACTGAACTCTCCTTTAGCCAAGCCGCAGGGTCTTGGGGTGCCGTGAAGAGCAGCGGGAACGATGAAGGCAACAATGCCCGAGGAATCGCGGACAGCGACTGTTTCGCCATGGGCGAGAGTGGCCAGCAGGGAGTCGGAGAGTGGGATGAGGCTATTGTCGATGGTTTGCATGAGTGATATTCTCCTATTGGCCTTGGGTTTAAACTTACAGAAAATTGGATGTGAGGAAAGCGAGTTTTTGTATGGGCACGGAATATCCTGGTTTCTCCACTCAGCATCGCATTTTGCAAAGGCATGGCCGCTGCGGTCATTTCTACTGGGGGACAATTTGTCCCCCAGTAGAAATAGGGTTCAGGAACTCGATTCCCAAGTCTTTTGATGTAATCCTTCACGTTGGTTGATGCTGTCAGCGCGATGATAACGTCATCAATGGAGAAATACCATTTTCCCTCGCTGGCGTTCCAAGCACGGTGGACTTGTTTTTCTTCGAAGAGGGAGATGGCGGACATGGTGAAAATTGAAATTGAAATGATGGTATTTTGCTGTCAGATTGCAGGCATGGCGACATTGACGATACGAAATCTTCCAGAAGAACTGCACCATTCCCTCAAGCTCCGGGCGAAGCGAAACCATCGGAGTGTGAACCAAGAGGTGATCGCGGAATTGTCCGCCGTGCCCGATTTCACGGATGAGGCGGCGCGTTTGGCTGCGTCCCGGAAGCGGATGCGGCGGGTCACTGCCGAGATCGACGGAATCCGCGAAAGGATGAACGGCTTTATGAGCGGCGAGGAGATCGACGCCGCCATCGAGGAGGGCAGGAGATGATCGTCGTCGATTGCACCGTCCTGGGTGATCATCTTTTCGGGAGCGCGGCGGCAAGGGAGTCTTCGCAGGCCCTGATGGAACTGGATCCAGATTGGATCAGTCACGAATTGGTCTTTTACGAAATTGGGAACGTGGCGTGGAAGTGTTCGAAATTCGGACAAATCAAACAGGAAGACGCCGAACAGGCACTTGGGAAATCGGGAGGACTTCTGGTGGAGATCCACCGTGACCTTGACTATCCGGGGATCTATCGACTGGCTGTTGAAACCGGACTTACGTTTTACGATTCGTCTTATGTCTGGCTGGCCCGCTTGCGAGGATTGAAGTTGCGGACACGAGACAAGGAGGTGCTGCGGATCTGTCCGGACGTGGCGGTGAGAATGCCCTAAGACGGGGGAGGGGACGGACTGGATGAGTCGCAGGAGTTGCTCGGTGTCCGCGACGTCTGTCATCCGCTGCTTGCCGTCGGCGGCGGTCATTTTCAAACCGTGACAATTTGTAACGGTTTCATTGCCCTCATCGATGAGGCGCTTTTTCATAACGCGCCAATAGACTTGGGGATTTGGGCTACCTGTCAGGAAGGCGATGACATCGACGATGGCGAAGCCCCATTTGTCCTCGGTGGCGTTCCAAGCGCGGCGGACTTGTTTTTCTTCAAATAGGGAGATGGCGGACATGATGACTGAGGCGGATGAAAACAATTCGACTGTTCAGATGGGCAGTTGTCAATCTTGAAAGTGGAAGGGTATTTGAATCTCCCGGAATGGGAGAGAGGCCGGCCTGCGGGGAAATGCCCGCAGGCGGCGGTTGGGGGGGTAATTATGGGGTGGGAGTGACGGGTGCGGGGGTGGCGGGGCCAGAACTGCCGAGGTCACGGACGATGCGGGCGGCATCCCAGACGGCGGCGAAGGCGGCACCGTCTGCGGTGCGGCGGAAGCGGAGGACGCTGCGGTCCATTTTCGCAAGAAGCTCGCTGACTGCGCGGAATTTCG
>JANXMQ010000069.1 GCA_025354565.1 Akkermansiaceae bacterium | reverse complement strand
AAGTTGCCCACAACAGTCCACTTCTCCGACGAGTTACAGACCCATTCTCGAAGCGGTCTGTCGTGGACAACTTTCAAGAGGCTCACGCCGCTTCGCGGCGGTTAGCCCCCGGTTTTACCCACGGATTTAGCGGAGGAGGCTTGAAATTAGAGCAAAACTTCCCAAGGGGCCCGGAATTTGGCCAGCGATCTGGATGCTTCCCACAGATGAAAAATACGGACCTTGGGCGGCATCAGGTGAAATTGACATCATGGAACTCCTCGGTCATGAACCGCACCAAATCATGGGAACTATCCACTACGGCGCAGCTTGGCCGCAAAATACTTCAGACGGCAGCGAGAACTTCCGCCTGGAAACAGGTGACTTTTCCGATGGCTTTCATGTGTTTCGCATAGACTGGGATGAGACAGGAATGAAGTGGTTCTGCGACGACCAGCTTTTTAGAGAAACCCCCGCCTCTCGATGGTTTTCCAAATCTGCCAGCTCCCCAGCCCCTTTCAATGAACGATTCCACATCCTTCTGAACATCGCAGTCGGTGGAAACTGGCCAGGCAACCCGAACGATCAAACGATATTTCCCCAGCAGATGCTTGTGGACTGGGTGAGAGTCTATCAATAAATCTAACCGCCGATTTCAACCAAAAGATAACACTCGATACTTATGCTATTCTACATCATCAGCAAAATTCCTAGATGGTTTTATTCAGTACTTTTCATCGCAGTGTTCGCAGCCATTGGAATCTTCGCGCTCGATCTATGGAAAGGAAGCGAACTGAGCCTTGTGCCAGATCATGATTACACAAAAGAAGTCATTGATCGGCGGGATCACGGAAAAGTCGGGGAAGCAATTGCTATCTGCCGTTATGTTGAAAGCCAACTAGGAATGCCAAATCGTGACGAAATTCTGAAAATCAAGGCCGTAATGGAAGAGGAACAGGCCAGTTGGTTCGGGAAAGCCAAACGATTTACAGGTGGATTCATCAAAGGAAATACTGCGTCTTCGGAGGGAATGGCCGGAACTATCATCTCTGACTTCTTGGTTATCGGAGACATCCGCGATCTGGGCAATCAAGGCTACAATGCGGCGACGGGTCAAGAGGTTGACAAGATAGTTACAGCTCTTTCAGCACTCGGAGTTGCGACGTCTGTGGCCGCCGCTGTTCCAGAACCTGGCGAACCAGCAGTTGCGAGTGCGGATGTAGGAATATCGCTTTTGAAAGCACTTCGAAAGGTTAATGCGCTCACCAATCGTTTCGCAGGCGAGTCGTTTGATTTGGCTAAAGCAGCAGTGAAAGCACGCAAGCTTGGTAGATTTGGAGATCTTGTCGAAAACTTGACTGAACTTGCTAAACATGCACCTGCAGGAACTCTTGGAACTGCGATGAAGGAGGTCGAATCATTGGATGATTTAAAGGCAGTTGCCAAATGGTCAAAACAGGCTCCAAATGAAACGATTGTTCTCCTCGACGCCGGAGGAGGCGAGTGGCTGAAAGCAAATCTAGCCAGCAACAAAACCGCACTTGGAACAGCTCTCCGTAAAGGCGCGAAGGGGATTGCCAATGCCCGACCTTATCTGCGGGGTACAAAATTTTTATATAAAGGCCGAATGCAGGACCTAAGAAATGGGCTGATTGACTGGTTATTGAATCATCCAGGTATTCGCAAAATTTTGTTTTGGCTCGGACTCGCCTCATTCACAATATCGGTTACTATTTTCATTGTCACAATATTTCCAGCTGTCAGGACTCTAACCTGCACTTTTAACAAAAACCAACTTAAATCGCGTTTGACTTGATATTGTCATCGGTAGCAAAGGAAAAGATTGAAATCCTAGAGTTACGATTTTTGCGGTTGGAGTTCTTCGTGTGAAACTAGTTCGTCATTTTTTTTATCAGAACTGGACATCTTGATGACTGCTAACGCCGTAGTTAATGCTTCCTTGCGAAGAGAAATTCTCTCATCTCGTTCAGGCAAAGAAAACTCATGTCTCATGAGATATTCAGTAAGCAGACCCACGTAGCCTGTGTAGACACCCGCCTTTACTCCGTCGAATGCCACCGCTGCAGCTTCCCGTACGAACGGAATTCCTCCGGCGATACGGTGAGCAAGTTCAGCCATTCCCTGCGCTGTAATTTCTTCGACTGCATCAATAACTAGAGCAGCTCCAAACACTTTGAGATACAAGTTATACAATCCTCGAGGACTCGGGCGGAATCCGTAATGTTTTGCCAATCGATAAATCTGTTGCAGGTTGATCCAGAGAAGAAGAAAATGATCAAGCCGCTTGTGAGGACTTAGGATCGAAGTGAATACGGCCTGCCGGATATACCCACCCCTCATTTCTACAGCGGCAGTCTTCCTTCTCTCGACTGTTTCAATAACAAGGCGCTTAAGATCGCCTGGGCTCTGATCTCGAATTCTTTTCAACTTGGCAAGGTGAGTATCGTCCTGTTCGCCACTTCGTATCAGAACGTCGGCCATCTGCTGATATTGGCGATCCTCAAGTTTGGAATTGTTTTCTCCCCAAATGCGGGCATCTGGTAGCCGTGGCAGTCGAAACATTCTCACTATCGGCATTAGCAGTATGGCAATTGCGATGGCGGTCATTACCCAAACCATCCATCCGGCCAACGGATGAAACGCGTGAAGGTCTGCGGCAAGGCCGGCGACAATCCAGATCACAGGAAGCAGCAGGACTAAAGTCGCAGCGGATGCAAACAATATTGGTTTAAGAGTCTTCATTATAAATTTCAATGGTGTGAACCGATCTTAACGCTGAACTCTCCACAAAAATTACCAAGCTCATCCAAACAATGGGCAACGGATTTGAGCGATTCTGAACAGGATTCCAGATCCGCTTTTTCCTTATGAGCAAACTCATCCATTGATTCCCGTTGGGCGCGGAGCTGTTCTTTAAAGAACATCGCCAACTGATTATCTCTGTATTGCCTGAAGAACTCTTTGACTTTTTCTTTCTGCATTTTTGCTGCGTAAATGTCGGCCGCTGTGGCAAGATTCTTCTTTGCCTCGTCTATTTTTTCTTTGACCGTATCGATACTGACCTTGTGTTTGGCAATGTACAAAGTCCAGCCTCTCCTACCACCGGACACTTGTGATGGTTTCTCTGGATGTACATCAAGATAGCAAACTTCGGGCTCTGGTTCCCACAAGGGATAGACGGCATCCATCTGATTCCCGCTGCTGTCTTGGAGAAATGTTTGACAGGATTCCAGCCAATCTTTGAATGGTTGGTGGCCCTCGATGCAACTCCGGAATAGATCGGAAAGCTGTATTCCAAAGTCCCCTTTTAGATTGAATGAGCTTTTCATGCCATATTCGAACGTTGTGTTAAATTTTTCCTTGAGAACTTTATTAAAATCGTCCGCGATAAGATCGGTGGTAATTTCTGATCTCCAACTGTCTAAAGTTGCGTTGATATGGTCTTTCCAGGAAGCGAGTTTTTGAGAAATTGTGTTTTTAATCGAATCGGCAGGTCCCACCGAGTCATCACCGATCTGAAGGCTTGGCAATACGCCATGCCCCCCCTCAATCTGTTTAAATAGCTTGTCAAATTTATTGCGAAATTCAAATAGAGCTACAACTTGCTTTCCCAACCATAATTCCAGTTCCTTGAGGTCTTCTCGGCCTGACTTGATTGACCTGTCAAATTGATTGAGGCAGTTTGAAAGCTGAATGTCGAGTCGGCTTTCAGTGATTCTATCTATCAACTCTTTCTCAACCTCTGGGAATCTGGATTCGCTTAGTAGCCTTGCAGCGTCCGATTCTTCGGAAAGGTCGCCCCGGTTGAGACGAGCATCGTATGCCTTTCCCAGATTGACCTGGTGCGCGAGGATGTGCTTCGATTCAACTCTCAGGTCGCTTGCGAGCTCACGCTTAGTAATTTCGACAAGTTTTGTATCCTGCTCATCGAGTTTGTTCTGATTCCTCCAACTCTGCGCCTGAAAACGGTTTTGGATCAGCCAAATTGGCGAGTTTTTACTTCTTTCGACGAGGCCTTGCAGGAGTGTTGTCGCCTCGTGGTTGAGGGCGGAAACTGTGGATTGAATAAAGAGGAGAAGATCACAGCGGTCGAGTAGGGATATATAGTTTTCAATGTTTGACTGGTTACTGTCTATTCCCGGAACATCAAGTATCGCGACGTCATGCTTTAATAGATCACTGGATCCATTGAGGTGAACCACCGTGATTAGCGGGTTTTCTCCGTTCAATCCTTCCTTTGTGCAAAGCGCTTTGAAGATAGCGTCCGAGCTAAACCTGTGTTTTTTGACACTCACAGAATGCTTTGCCAACAGATTGGCCTCGTTGATAATTCCCCGCAGGTGATCAATCACCGCATGGAAGCACTTTCGCTCAAAATCGGAGTCCGCGCCCCTTTTGCTGAAATCCTTGATATCAAATATTGAAATTTGATCTACGGCGCCAGCGAGAATCAAACATGGGCGAAGAGTGGTATCCAAACCGAAACGTGTGGGCGATACCTCCGGCCTTCCTGCAAACAGGTTTACAAGGGTCGATTTCCCGCTTTTAAGCATGCCGAAACAGACAGCAAAGAAGAGTAGCGCGTCAAATTCTCCTCTAGCCCGCTTGATGCGCATGAATATCTCGTCTACTGCCTGGTAATTTTGGCCGTCATCTCGGCGGATCACCGGTCTTTTGTGCGGAAGGCTGTTTTCAAGTTTTTCGAGCAACTGATCGAATCGAAGCATTTCTGCGTGATACTTTTGAGACAGCGTGTTGTTGTTAGGTAATGCCATATTGGGTGCTTCATTAGGAGTGCGTTTTCAGGAATATATGGGGAGGCAAGACTTTTGGTCTCGGAGCAAACTTAAATCCTCCTTCCAGACCTGCAACAATCTAAGGATCAGTAGTAATAGACAAGGTGGTAGCGCCAGTCCATATACAGCTCCTCGCCCACGGTTTCCTCTTCGAGCAGTTCGATAGGCGCGTAGATCAGGTATGGTATCCCGGGTGGTAATCCTGTGCGTGCAGGGAATGGGGGCAAATGCCCGGCAAGCGGGGCAGACGCTGTCTTCAATATCCGGGATGACGGCAGTCTGTGAGAGGAGAATCATGGATGTGGGTGATTAAGACAATAATTCAACTAACAAGATGTTCGGTGTTTTCAGCGTCAGTCGTCAGGGTTTAAACCTTCGATTCGGCGGAAGTCATTGGTGTTGTGGGTAACGACGAATTTGCTTTTTGCGTCTAGAACCGAATTAATAAGCAGTGTTCAATTTCCCGCATCAGGTTTTGGCGGCTGCGGCACATTGCGCGGGTTGCCTTTCACTAAATCCGGGCCGCTGGGTTGGTCTGCCATTCCGGTGATACCCCAGTCTTCGGAGCGTTTTCCATATTCCGTGTGGAATACGCGAAGATTGGCATTGGCGATGAATTCCGGGTGTTCAACCAGCACGTCGTAGGGTCCGGCGCGGCTGAAGATTTTGGTCATGATCGGCACCATGTCCAAGACGAAGAGCGTGCCGAAGATCACAAGGAACTGGAACAGGCCAGCGATCCATTTCTTGCCCTGTTCTTCCTGCTCGGTTTTATCGGCATCGGGCGAGGGCACGAAAATTACCCGGTAAAGACCCATGGTTTCCTCCATGGGATCGAGAATGCCGTTGATCTTCCCCTCGATGCGCAGGATGGGGGGAAGGTAGGTTTCATCGTGGCGTTTGACATTGTTCTTGTGAGCGCTCTCGGCAGTCGCGGTCTGCTCCGCGAGCCGCGCGAGCCGCTGCTTGTAATCTTCATCCCGCGCCGCAATGTCGGAGTTCAACTTGGCAAGTTGTTCCTTCCGGACCCGCTCCTTCTCCTTCGCCTCCTGAACATAGGAGTCGCGCTTGTCTGCCAGACTGTCGAGATAAGCGTTGCGGTCCACGAGCCGCGCAGCCGAGAGTTTTTTATCGCTTGCCACAAGAGCCTCTTCCTGTGCCGTGAGTTGGCCCGATAGACGCGTCAACTCGACGACAGTCGCTTTGTCGCGAAGCTGCATGTCCTTGGTCCGGGGCCCGGAGCCTGCCTTCTTGGGCTCAGGATAGAATTCATTCGGCAAGCCGGCGCTCTCACGGGCAACTGCCTCGACAAGTCTCCGGTGAAGATCCTGTTTTTCCTCGATGTTGGCTTTTGTCTTCGTCAGAGTCTCTTTCTGGGCCTCGATGGCAGCGAGTACCGTGCGGGTTTCTGCCCCGGCTGGAGCGACGAAATCCGACTCGCCCGCCCTCTTCCGCTCGTCCTCGATCCGCTTGTCGGCCTCATCCTCCGGATTCACGACCGCCATCTGTAACTTGGGTAGGCGGGCCGTGAGTTCTTCGCGCTGTGTGGTGTGGGTTTCCACGATCTCCTTGCGTGCAAGGGTTTCATCGTCGCGCATTTTCAGGAGATTCGCGGAAAGGACATCTCGTTTCGCGGCCTCGTCGCCACGCAGGATGTTGAGCTTACCTTGGAGTTCGGTCTGCATCCGGTACTTGATTGCAGGTCGGTATTGATCGAGGCAAAATGGGAAACCGATTGCAACACTGACCACCGCAGCGAGGGCAAAGCGGAAAATCACCTGCATCATGCGGCGCCACCACGGTTGAAATGGGCGATAAGTCGCGAGCAGGATTCGGTCGGTATTCATGATCACAAAGGACCACGCCAGTGAGATTGCGAACACCGAAAGCCAAGGTGGATCGGCGAAACGGCTTTTTGAATAGAAGATCATTCCAAGAAACGACATTGTCGTCGGAATCAGCACGGTGCTGCCGAGGACGGCGATCCGTTCCCGTTCCGAGGGCGGACAGTGGCGCAGGGTTTCCCAGCGGGCTCCGGCTAGCCAATACAATGGCCGCATCCAGCGATCCCATCGAGTGGATTGGTGGGTTTCCGGAGGGGATTCAAGGGAATGAGGCAATTGCATGGCAAATAAGCAGGTGGAGATGAGGATGTTTTGGATCGAAACCTGACCCGCTCCTTACGTTTGGAAGCGGATTACTTTCATCAAATTGCTAGGATTTCCATTTGCGGGTGGCTCTTGAAAGGGCCGATGGACCGAGCTGCTGAGCGGCTATTGATTGCCAATGATGGCGGACAGGGAGGGATTCGAACCCTCGGTAACATTGCTGCTACACACGCTTTCCAAGCGTGCTCATTCGACCACTCTGACACCTGCCCTTGGAAGGCGGGAAGCTAGGAACTCGATCCGAGCTTGGCAATCCCTTTTTGAAATCTTTGGCAATCAGGCGACGCTGCTCCGGGCGAGAATCCACAGCAGGTCCGAGAGGCGGTTGAAAAACAGCCGAACCACTTCGGGCACCACCTCGCCGGATTCGTGGAGAACCCACACACTGCGCTCCGCCCGTCGTGCGACGGCTCTAGCATAGTCCAGTCCGGCGCGGGCGAGCGAACCTGCCGCGCCGGGTCTGGCCCAGTCCGTGAATTTCACGCCCTTCGCCTCGTACTCATGGGCCACCGCGACGACCCAAGCGAGATCCTCCGCCGTGATGACCGCGTATTTTTTCGCCAAATAAAGCGCCTCGTCCTCGGGCAAGGTCGCAAGCTGGCCCATCAGCCCGACCAAGCGGCTCTGGATGCCGTCAATCACTGCCACTGTTTCGGCATTTTCATCGACCGCGCGGGCGAGGCCAAGGGCGGCGTTCAGTTCATCCACCGCGCCCAGTGCCTCAATGCGGGGGGCGGTTTTCGCGATGCGCCTGCCAAACATCAGATCCGTTTCCCCTGAATCGCCGCGGCCTGTGATGATGCTCATGCGCGGATCCTAGCAGCGGAAAAAAGCATGTCCATCCGCCTTCATCCGTGGTTTCTCTTGGTCGTCCATGAAACTTGCGAAACTCGGCGATGGCCCGGAAATTTTCCATACCCTCCAAGGCGAGGGCGTGAGCGCGGGGCTGCCTGCGGTCTTCATCCGGGCCTCGCGCTGCAATCTCCACTGCATCTGGTGCGACACGGATCACACCTGGAATTTCGAGGGCACACCGTGGCCGCATGAGAAGGACGCCCTGCCCACTTACGCGAAGTTCCGCAAATCCGAGGTCACCTTCGAGATCTCTGCAGAAAATGCTGCCGAGCGAATTCTCGCCTATCATTGCCCGAGCACTGTCATCACCGGCGGCGAGCCACTGCTTCAACAGGACGAATTTCTCACCATGATCGGACACATCCGCGAAGCCCAGCCGGAGCATCTGTTCGAGGTGGAAACCAACGGCACCCGTATCCCCTCACCTGCCTTCCACGACGCGGTGAACCAATTCAATGTCTCGCCAAAACTTTCAAACGCCGCGATGCCGGAAACGCTGCGGCGGCACCCGCAAGCCCTCGCATTTTTCGCAAATTCGCCGAAAGCCTGGTTCAAATTCGTCGTCGCGGAACCGGCGGATCTTGAGGAAATCCAAGCTCTCCTCGTGGCCCACGATATCCCCCGACAGCGCGTCCTGCTAATGCCCGAGGGTCGGACTTGTGACGAGTTGGATTGTCACTCCGCATGGCTCGCGGAATGCTGCCGGGAATTAGGATTCCGGTTTTGTGATCGACTCCACATCCGACTCTGGGGCGACCGCCGTGGGGTGTGAAAAATCTAAGGGTGTGAAAAATCTAAAACGCCACCCTTGGCTTTTTTGCTGAAAAGATTGCAACTTTCCGCTCGGCGGCGGGTTTCCTCATCCGTCACTCCGCACGCCGCCATGAACCACAATCGCCAACCTTCCGATGACTCTTGGGAATCCGATGCTGTGTGGAAATTGTTAGACCGCGTTCCACCGATCACCGCAAGCGCCCGCTTCGCCGATGATACCGCGCGGGCGGCCCGCCTCTCCAGTGTGCCGAAAGCCTGGTGGCTCCGCCTGCTCTCCCCCGCCCCGCTCGCGGGTTTCGCCGCCGCCACCGCTGCCATCGTCTTCGCCATGGTTTCTCTGGTCGGACCCACGCCAAGCGCCATTGAACACGCCGCAGTGCTGGATTCTCCCCAAGCCTTCGCCATCCAAGAAGTCGCCGAAACGGAAACCCTGATCGCCGCAGTGGATCACATGGACGATTTCAGCGATAACGAATTGGTCAGCCTGATCGGTTTTTAAGCGCTTCCCCAGTGCGCCCGGTCCAGCCAGTCTCGTGAGGTGAAACACGCTCTGATCTTTGATCTCGATGGCACACTGGTGGACTCTTTGGATGGGATCGCCGCCTCACTGAATCATGCCCTCGCCGCCTCCGGGCTGCCTACTCATTCGCGTGAGGCAGTTAGAAATTTCATTGGCAACGGTGCCAGTGTTCTCATCCGGCGTGGCGCTCCGGCGGATGCCGATGACGCTCTCTTCCACACCCTCGAAGCGGCGTTCAAAGCCGACTATGATCTTACCTGGCCAAGCGGCACCACCGCCTATGCCGGGCTCACCAGCCTGCTAGAATCCCTGCAAGACCGTGGCTATCTGTTAGCTGTGCTGTCCAACAAACCACATCCGTTCACCGCAACCATTGTCGCGCAGATTTTTCCCACCATCCGCTTTGCCATGGTGTTAGGCCAACGCCCCGGCATTCCCCACAAACCCGATCCCACCGGTGCGTTAGAAATTGCTAACACCCTGCATTTATCTCCCTCGGACTGCACCATCATCGGCGATTCCACCATGGACCTCGAAACCGCCCACAACGCCGGAATGCGGGCGATCGCCGTCACCTGGGGCTTCCACGATCGCGCGCGTCTGATCGCCGCCGGAGCCGATCATCTGGTTGACGAACCGGCAGCCTTGTCAGATCTGCTAGAGTGAGTTAATCCTCCAGGCTAACCGGACGCTGGAGCGCGTTCATTCTGAACGCTTGGTGCTGCGGACATTCTGTCCGCCGGAAGCACGCGGGACAAGATGTCCACGCTCCAATTCGGCCGTTTCCAGAGTTACCCATCAAGCGCGGTTCATCTCATCCACTTGGTCATTGAGCGTGCAGAAATCATAGAGCCAGCCAACGAGAAATAAGCCGCCTGTAAACAACCAGAGCAATCCGGTAAGTGGTTTACCAAGATAAAAGCGGTGGATGCCAAAGCCTCCGAGAAAGGTCAGCAGAATCCATGCGACCGAATAATCATATCTGCCGCTGGTGTAGCGCGCATCCGCCCGACGGTCCATGCCGGGAATCAGAAAGAGATCGATGAGCCAGCCCACGCCCAATAAACCCAACGTGCAGAACCAGATTACTCCACTGATCGGCTTGCCATAATAAAACCGATGCGCACCCGTGAAACCGAAAATCCATAACAGATAGCCGATGGTTTTGCTATGAGACTTCGTTTCGTGCATGGCAAAGCAATGCATCAGCAACGCGGATACCGCCATCGGAATTTCTCGCGGAATTTGGAATACTTGGAGGAGTGGCGAGTATCAATCGGCCTGTCATGCAAGTTTCGCCACGAGGCTCGCGGCGAGCGCGGTGACTGCGGCGGCATGGACGGGATCGATTAATTTACCAGCGGCATCAAAGGCTTCGTAGGCTTTAGGAATCGAAACCTGATCCGCGAGGACGGTGATGCCGATGTTTTCCAAAAACGGCCGGAGCTGGGCGAGGCTACGCGCACCACCGTAACCGCCGGGCGAGGCGGATAGGATCGCTGCGGATTTTCCGCTCAGGACGGAAAGCGGTTTTTCGTTAGGCTCAGTCGCCCGGGAAACCCAGTCAATCGCGTTCTTGAGTGCGGCGGTGATGGTGCTGTTATACTCGGGCGATGCGATGATGAGTCCGGTGTTTTCCGCAAACAACGCTTTCAATTTCCGCGCGGTTTCCGGCATTCCCTCGGCGGCTTCGAGATCTTCGTCGAAAAGCGGCATCCGGAAATCCCGGAGGGCGATGAGGGTGACTTCCGCCCCGGCGACGCGGGCGGCGTCCGCAGCGATGGTGGCGAGTTTCTGATTGTAGGATTCGGTGCGGAGACTACCGCCGAAGATAAGGATGCGTGGTTGGTTCATGATGGTTGGATCGTTGTGGTTTCGAGAAATGGATAGTCGGTATAGCCTTGCGGGCCATCGCCGTAGAAGGTCGTCGGGTCGGGCGGATTGAGGGGCGCGCCGACTCGGAAGCGCTCGACCAGATCAGGATTGGCGATGGCGGTTTTCCCAAACGCCACCGCATCGGCTGTGCCCGAGCGAATCGCTTCCCGCGCGGCCTCGGCGGTGAAATTTTCGTTGGCGATGTAAACGCCGCCGAAGCTGTGCTTGAGCGATGGACCGAGGGCGGGCTTGTCATACGACTCACGGGCGCAGAGGAAGGCAAGGTGCCGTTTTCCGAGTTCGCGGGCGGCGTGATGGAAGACCGAGGAAATGGCCGAATCGCCCATGCCGTGGGCATCGCCACGAGGGGCAAGGTGAACTCCCACGCGGCCCGCACCCCAGACGGAGGTGACGGCATCCGTGGCTTCTAGCAGGAAACGGGCGCGGTTTTCAATCGAGCCGCCGTATTCGTCCGTGCGCAGGTTTGAGGAGTCTTGGAGGAACTGGTCGATGAGATAACCGTTAGCTCCGTGGATTTCCACTCCGTCAAAGCCAGCCGTCATCGCGTTTTCCGCCGCACGGCGGTAGTCTGCGATGATGCCGGGAATTTCGGTTAGTTCCAAGGCGCGGGGCGTTACGAAATCCTTGAGTGGACGAATCAAACTCACATGCCCCGTTGGCGCGATGGCGCTGGGAGCGACAGGCAGTTCACCATTCAGGTAGATTGGATCGGAAACGCGGCCAACATGCCAGAGTTGGAGCAAAATCCGACCACCCGCCTCATGCACGGCACGGGTGACGAGCTGCCAGCCCGCCACTTGTTCCGCAGACCAGATGCCGGGAGTGTTCGGATAACCGACGCCCTGCGGCGAAATCGAGGTGGCTTCTGTCAGGATCATACCGAAGGCGCTACGTTGGACATAGTACTCGGCCATCATCTTGTTAGGCACACGCCCGGCGGAGGCGCGGCAGCGGGTGAGCGGCGCCATCACCATGCGGTTAGAAAACGTGAGCGCCCCGGCTCGCAGCGGTTGGAATAGTGGATCGGACATGGGAGTTGGTGTAGTGTTAGGAGAACTTAGCGGGATTTAGCCAAGGTCAAATAGAATCGCTTCGGCAGCTTCGGCAGTGGCGGTGATAGCGATTTCACCCGGCTGTTCCAGGGCGAGCGCGTCGCCTGCTGTTAGAAGAATGCCGTTCACGTTAACCGAGCCTTTGGCGACATGCAGCCACAGGCCGCGACCGGCGGTGAGTTGGTGGCTGGTGCTGCTGCCGGGCTGGAATTTCAACAGATAAATCGACGCATCTTGGGCGATGGTGGCGGAACAGTCCCGCCCGTCGGTGGAAATCACCAGTGTTTTGACATCGTTCTCATGGCCCGGCGCTGGCGTCCACTCGGTGTAGGCCGGAGTGAGGCCGCGGGTGTCGGGCGTGATCCAGATTTGCAACAAATGGGCTGGCTCGGTGGCGGAGGGATTGAACTCGGAGTGCCGCACGCCGGAGCCGGCGCGCATCATTTGGATCTCACCGGGCTTGAGCACGCGGTGGTTGCCCATCGAATCTTGGTGAGCGAGATTTCCCGCTAACAGGTAGGAGAAAATTTCCATGTCGCGATGGGGATGCGTCGGGAATCCGCCACCACCGGCGATGCGGTCGTCATTGATTACGCGCAGCGAGCGGAAGCCCATGTTTTCCGGGTCATAATAGTCGGCGAAGGAAAAGGTGTGCCAACTGTCGAGCCAGCCGTGATTTGCATGGCCACGCTCACCCGCGCGGCGGATTTTCAGGTCCAGGTTTGTGTTCATGCCGACATCATAATTGAATCCGCCGTTCCGCCTAATGCCATTTCGTCATTCTCAGCATGCCCACCACGCAGGCTCGCTCAATCTAGCAGATTAGCATAATGCTTGCGAGCGAGCGACATCGAAAGCTCGAGAATGTCCTGACTTCGCGATAGCCGAAGCGCCTCGTCCGCCATCGCCGCGCACTCCGCATGACTGAGCGAGCGGATCACTTGGCCGACCCGTGGGACCTGTTGCGGACCGACCGAAAGTTCCTCAACACCCAGGCCCAGCAGCAAGGGTGTTAGACGAATATCGCCAGCCATTTCCCCGCAAACACCGGTCCAGATGCCGTTGTCGGTGGCCGCGTCGATAGTGCGCTTGATCAAGCGGATCACCCCCGGGTGGGTGGGCCGGTAGAGTTCCGCGACATGGGGATTCACGCGGTCGGCGGCGACGGTGTATTGGATCAAGTCGTTGGTGCCGATTGAAAAAAAGTCCACTTCCGGCGCGAGCAGATCCGCGCAAATGGCGGCGGCTGGCACCTCGATCATGATCCCGACAGGCAGGTGGTGATCGAAGGGAACCGCTTCTTTTTCTAATTCATCCATGCAGCGCTTCACCATTTCCTTGCTCCGGGTGACTTCGGAAATCCCCGAGATCATCGGAAACATCAGCGCGACTTTCCCGAAAGCACTGGCCCGCAGCACCGCCCGTATTTGCTCCCGGAACATCGCTGGCCGCGCTAGTGAAACCCGGATGCCACGCCAGCCAAGAAAGGGATTCGGCTCAGGATCGGTTAGTGGCTCTACCGGCAGCTTGTCACCACCCGCGTCCAGAGTCCGGATGATGACCGTGTGTGGGGCCATCTCGCGGGCAACTCGGGTATAGACTTCCGCCTGCTGCTTTTCGTCCGGCATTTCCTCGCCGTTGAGTAACAGAAACTCCGTCCGATAGAGGCCGATGCCCTTCGCTCCGCTGCGTTTCACCAGGGCAAGTTCATCGACGAGTTCAATGTTGGCAGAAACCGTTAGAGATCGCCCGTCCACGGTTTCAGTGGCCGCACCGCGCATCGCATCCAGCGAGCTGCGGACTTTTTCCTTAGCCAGCATCAGGCTTCGGTAGCGTTCCAGCGTTTCAGGGGCGGGGTGTAAAATCAGTTTTCCCGTGTAACCATCAAGGATCGAAGGCGTCAGCGCGATGATGTCGATGACCGCGCCGTCCAAGCCGACGACTGCGGGAATGCCGAACGAGCGGGCGAGGATAGCGGTGTGCGAGTTCACACTGCCTTGTTCGGTGGCAAAGCCTAACACATGCCGCCGGTTCATCGAGGCGGTGTCCGACGGTGCTAAATCGTATGCCACGAGGACATGTTGATCCTCCGGGCCTAGCGGTCGGACGTCGCCCTCGGTGCTGAAATTTCTCAATACCCGCTGGGCCACGTCCTCGATGTCGGCGGTCCGCTCCCGCAGATAGGGATCGGGGATGCGGCGCATGGCTTCGAGGAAATTTTGCATCACCGCGTAAAAGGCATACTCGGCATTTTGCTGGCGGCGGCCGATGGCTTGGATGACGCGATCCACCACTGCCCGGTCTTCGAGAATCATCGCGTGCGCCTCGAAGATGCCACTCTCGTTATTGCCTGATAGATCCTCCAGCCGACTTTGCAATTCGACCAACTGGCGCTTCGTGATGTCCAACGCCTGCATGAACCGGGCCTGCTCGCCTTCCACCTCGGTTACATTGATTTCATAAATATCCGGTGCCGCGAAGCCACGGGCGCTCACATGCACCGGGGCGATGGCGATGCCGGGAGAAGCTGGGATTCCCTCATAGATGATCTCTTGCTCGCTACCGGACTGTGGCATGTTCTGACGCAGCATGATTCCATCCGGGGGCGGGATTCAAGACACAATTTCCAGCGCCGGAATGCCGCCATCCTGCCCGCACCACCTCAGCGAGCTGCGTAAATTTCACTGGCCGCAACTCGGGATTGCCATTTTAAAATACGGTGCGAGATTTGCGGCGATGAAAACCGTTGCCCAAGTCCTCACCGCCGCCGCCAGCATCATTGCCACCACCGCCCAAGCCGCGCCACTCGCCCTCGGGGCCGCGCTGCCAGCGGTCGAACAAAAAAATCAGGACGAACAAGTCGTGAAACTCGCCGAGGCTGGCGCGAAAGGCTACACGCTCGTTTATTTCTATCCGAAAGCCGACACGCCCGGCTGCACCAAACAGGCATGCAGCCTTCGCGACTCTTATGAAAAACTTACACAAAAAGGCGTCAAAATCTATGGCGTGAGCATGGACAAGGTTCCTGCCCAGAAAGCCTTCAAGGACAAATACAAACTCCCCTTCGAACTCCTTGCTGACCACGATGGCAAGGTCGTCGATGCCTTCGGCGTGCCGAAAACCATGGGCTTCGCCAAACGTCAGGCATATCTTTTCAAAGATTCCAAACTCGTCTGGTTCGACCTCAGCGCCGCGACCGAGAAACAGGCGGAAGACGTGCTCAAGTTCCTCGCCACCCCGTGACAGCGCGGCGGCGAGGATGAGTTCCAGGTTCAACTCACCCCAGCCACCATGTCCCGGCGTTTGGTGAAATGCGTGCGCCACTCGACCCTGGCGGTCAGCGCCATCAACAGGGCGAGCGTGGCCACCCCGCAGATCGTCAACGTGATACCTGTTAGGCCGTCGAAGAAAAATGACGCGCTGAACAAAACCAGATAGGCGAGCTGTGCCGGTAATGCCACTTTAAACAAAGTATTGCCACCCACCGCCCGCAGGTAGCCACAAACTAACACCACCGAAACCACCGTCGCGATCGCGAAACTCGGATAGAGCGGAATCAGATCCACCAAATAGGCGAACAACAGGTGAAAGGCGAAGAACCCTGCGGCGACAAAAAACACATGCATCGGGTGCAGCGGCACGCCCTTGAGTCCGCCGACCAATAACAACACCGTCACGAAAAACACCAACGAGACCGGTGCAAAAAACGCAATCCGCGCCGCCACCGGCCCGGCATTCAATAGGTTCGGCATGTCCATCCCGATCGACGGCACCGCCAGCACGTCCGGGTAATTCCAAACCAGATCCCAGCCATTGCCATCCATTTTCCGGTCGCCATCTTTCGGCGATCCAGTCCCCATTGGGAAATTGATCTCGGTGAAATCCGTGCGCATTTTCAGGATAAATCCGGCGATCCGGCGTTTATCCGGAAACCCATAAGTCCATGTTCCGGTGCCTCTCGTCTGATAGGCCGCGTGGAGCATGATACTTCCAGAAGCCGGCACCACAATGGCCCGTGTCGCCTCACCGGAACTGTTCGGCCTCGTGGCTACTGACTCCTTCACATTATCGAACATGCATTCAAATCCTTCCAGTTTCTCCGCCCCCGCTGGCAACGGGAAACTTATATAAAGTGTCTGTGGGATGCGGGTCGGATTGACAAAAGTATAGTCCGCCTTGAAACCCACATCATAGGTGCGGTGGCGGAACAAGCCGCGTTGTTTCGGGACAAATTTCAAATCAACCAGCACAGTGGACTTCGCGGGTAGCAAAGTCGCACGACCACCGGGCGCATTGGGCGTTTCATACCAAGCCTCAGGGTGTTTCTGTTCCAAGGCGGGATTCCACACGCCGGTGACTTCACGCGACATGGTTTGCGATGACTCTTCAGTCCGTTTCGACATAGCGAACGCCAGCACGAACCAAGCCAGTGTCGTGCAGCCGACGATGAATACTGATGCGATTAAATGAATGATTTTCATAGAGATATAAGGCGAGAGTTGATACTTTAAATATCAGTTTTTCAAATCGGAGCGTTGATAGAAAACATGGGTCTCAGGCCGCTCTTCACGGCACAGGTTTTTCCGCAGCGTCAGCCGGGAAGTTGGGTCACCGGAATCCGCCACGCGGACCAGATTGCCGTGGGTTTCCGCCTGATAGCCACGCGGCAGCTCGATCTTCCATGTCAGTGCGCGGATAAATAACGGGGTCTGCGGCAATGCCAGTTCCAAGGTTCCGGCCACCGGATCAAACGCCGCAACGCGACCGGTGAATGAGCATGAAATCCGCGTGCTGGCCTCCTCCCCCGCTAGGTGAATCTCTAGTTTTCCCGCCCCCGCATCCACCGGTGAGGCCGACTTCCCGCCGACATTGCAGGCCAGCAGCGTCATCCCTGGCGGGACGTCTAGCAACACTCCAAGCATCCCGCGATGCTCAAGGCTCATCGTCCCCTCGACCAACATCGCGCCGTCCGGCTCAAGCTTCACGGTCCACAGCGCCTCGCTGATGATCGCATCCGCCGTCGCCACCAAGGGCAGCGGAGTCACCGTCAGATCCGCCACAGTGGCGGCATCTATCTGATAGCAGGCTTGGCTTTTGAGATCGCTGGTCAAGCGCTGCGGCAGGCCCTTGACCGCAAACGGCCCCGTCAATCCGTCCGCCGCATAGGCGAACTCGGGCACTCCGGGAATGATGAAACGCGTTTGAGTCGCGTTCTCTCCCGGAGCCGAAGGGGCCTGAAGTTTCCACTTACGATCCAGCGGACGGCACGGCAACAGGTAGGAAATCGCCACCTCGCGCTCTAGCAGTCCCCGGGTTTTCCACTCGATCTGTAGTGTCTGAGCGCGATCCGCCCCGCGTGTGACTTTGGTCCCGGCAAGGTTATCGCCCGTGACTTTCACCTCCCGCGCGTCCGCCGGCAAAGCCAGCGCTGCCGCGACTCCCGAGCCACTCGCTGCGGATGCACGGCCCAACACCCGATAAGCAATCTCGCCATCGCCCGGGATGACCAGCGCCTGCTGTTGCCAGCTCCATACCGAGGGTTCCGGCGGGCGCAGCGCCTCACGCGTTTCCTCGCCACCCAACATCCGAATCTCCACCACGCCCCCGCCGAACGGCAGCGCCACTTTTTGGTTAGAACCCAGCACTTGCTCCTTGCCGTCGAGTTTCACGCCCAGCGACCACTCAGCACCCAGCTCACCGGTTTCAAATATCGCCGCCGGGCAGGCGGGGATGATCAGACCCGCTCCTTCCCCACCAAAGACAGGTAAAAGCCGCATTTCGAGATTCTGGCTGCCCGGTTTTTCGAGCGCCTGACAGAGCATATTATCCTCAATCACGATCCTTGAATCCGGCGGTTGCTGGCTTGCTACTGACACAGCACCGCCAACTAACGGAACCATCGCCAAGCCCTCGGCGAAGGCCGTGGTGCGAAATAGAGCATCCGCCACCGGCTTGCCTTCCATCATACTAAACCGGAACCGCGCCGACAACAGCGCGGACGTCGGCCCTCGATTGGCGACCGGGCGGGTGGCCGCAGTGATGAGAGATTTCAATTCGCCATAAGGCAGTTTCACTTCTGCCAGATCCAGCCCCGGCCCTGCCCAGACCAGATTCGATGCCAGCGCGGAAATCAGTAACAGTTTGTTGAATTTGGCCATGCGCCATGAATCCACCCGTCGCATGAATGCTTGATGAAGGATTCATGAAATCTCGATGCAGTGCGAAATTTTTCCCATGCGGGGAAAACGCCCGGTTGTCAAAAACGCCCGGAATGTCGGGCGAGCGCTGGCGAGATCCTATCTACTGCGAAGCGCTATCTGCATGGCCGCTGGCAACTCGGTCCCTGCCAAGGCCGGTTCCGCAGGCGGATTTTTCGCCTCAGGCTCTGCCGTTGCCAGTAGCGATTTCATGAACTCATCATACTGGATCAGCTCCATCCGTCCGTCGTCATGCTCGATGATGGCGGTCAGACTCTCCACCCAGTCGCCCGAGTTGAGATAGTGGATTTCCCCGACCTGTTTGTCCTCCGGCGTGTGGATGTGACCGCAGATGATGCCGTCGCATTTCTTGTGGCGGGCCAGATCCTGGAGCAGTTCCTCATAGCGGTCCACGAAACTAACAGCGGATTTTACCTTGGCCTTCACCCGCTTGCTAAGTGAGAAATATTCCTTACCCCGCCATGCCCGCCAATGATTGTAGAGTCGATTTGCACTTAACAGAAAATCGTAGCCGACCGCGCCCAGTGAGGCCAGCCAGCGGTGATTGGTGGAGACACTGTCGAAGCCGTCGCCATGCACGATGAAATAGCGCTTGCCTGTTTCAGTTAGGTGAATGTGTTCCTTGGTGAACTTGATCCGGCCAAAGGACAGCGGCAGAAAACGTTCGAGGATGTCATCGTGATTGCCCCGCAGATAGATCACTTCCGTATCATCGCGCTCGGTCATCTTGAGCACCCTGCGGATCACGCGGCTGTGGCGGGCGCTCCATTTTCCACCGCGCCGCAGGGCCCAGCCGTCGATGATGTCGCCATTGAGGACCAGCTTGGCGCAGCGGATATGTTTGAGGAAATCCACCACCTCGTTCGCCTTGCTGTCGGGCGTGCCGAGATGGATGTCTGATAGAAAAACCGTCCGGCAATGGAACTTCGGGCGTTTCGCCAGCTTGAAGGCGGGCGGCGTAGTGGTCGGCTTGATTCCGGCGATGGTTTCCAAGCGGTTTTCAAATTCCTTCACCACCTGCTCCCAGCCGAGAGTTTCCGCCGTTTCACGCGCGGCCAGTCGCAGCGGGTGATCCGAGCGGATTGAGAGAGCTTCGACCGCGATTTTCAGAAAACCAACCGCATCGCCCTTGACCGCCTTCAGGCCGTTCCCGCCATCCTGCACATGCAGATTGGCGGCGGCATAATCATAACTCACCGTGGCCAGGCCGCTGGCCAGGCCTTCTAACATGACATTGCCAAAGGTCTCCGTCTCGCTGGGAAAAACCAGCACATCTGCCGAGGCATAGTGCTGCGCCAGATCCTCCCCGAGCCGGACTCCGGCGAAATGCAGCCAAGCGTATTTCTCTGCCAGCCTCTCCCGCAACGGACCATCGCCGACTACCACGCAGCGCACATCCGGGACGGCCTGGCGCATTTGTTCGAAGGCCAGTAGCGCGAGGTCAAAATTTTTCTCCGCCGCCACCCGTCCGACGATCATCGCCACGGGCGATCCCGGACTGGCACCCCACTCCGCGCGAAGCGTCGCACAGCGTTTCTCAGGTGCGTATAACACGGTGTCAACCCCGCGTCCTAGCAGATAGACATTTCGGAAACCCTCAGCTAACAGCTTATCCACCACGTCTTGGGACGGCGTCAGAGTGCAGTCCGCGCGTTGGTGGAAATTCTTGAGATAGGCCATCGCCACCGGCTGCAAGCCACCCATCCGGTATTGCTCCATGTATTGATGGAAATTCGTGTGAAACCCAGTGGCCACCGGGATGCCCAGCGCGTTCGCCGCCTTGAGTGCGGACTTGCCTAACGGACTCTCGGTGGCGACGTAGATCGCGTCCGGGCGCTTTTTCAACCACCGCGTCCGCAACTTGAACGGCTCGGGCAGGCCCACCCGCACCTCACGATAGCCGGGCAACGCCACTGCTGCGGAACAAGTCTCACCCGGCTTGGCGATCTCGCCGGTGTGGATGACGTGAATCCGATGTCCGCGCGCTTTCAATCCGTCACACAAACGACCCAGCGTCATCGCCACCCCGTTCACATCCGGGGCGTAGGTATCCGTCACGATGTCGATTTTCATGAATGCAGGATCGTTTGTTAAACCCAACTCAAAGCATCACATCAGGCGAATTTTCCCGCTTCGGAATCAGTGACGATTTCGTCACAACCAGGAGCACCGAAGATTTTACACCGCTCCGGGGAGTTTTTAAAAAATCGAAAATCTTCTCGATTCCGCCCCGGCCTTTGTTTCTACATCATCACCCAATGTCCGAGCGCACCGGCGTCCTTCTTGTCGTTTCTGGCCCCTCGGGATCGGGAAAAACCACGCTTTGCCGAAAACTGGCCGACTCGGGCGAGGTCCACTATTCCATATCCTGTACGACTCGCCCGCCGCGTCCCGGCGAGGAAAATGGCAAGGACTATCATTTTCTAACGCGCACGGATTTCGAACAAAGACTCGCTGCCGGCGATTTCCTCGAACACGCCGTCGTCCATGAAAACCTATACGGTTCGCTGAAATCCGAGGTCATTTCGTATCTCCAGACCGGAACCGATGTCGTCATGGACATCGACGTCCAGGGCGCGGATCAGATTCGTGATTGCCCGGACCCGGAGATTCATCAGGCCTTCATCGATCTCTTCGTCATGCCACCTAGCGAGGCAGAACTTCACCACCGCCTCTCCAGCCGCGGCACCGACAGTGCGGAAATCATCGCCCTACGCATGACCAACGCCCTCGAGGAAATGCGCCATTGGCGACGCTACGCCTATTGCATCGTGTCCTCGACCAAGGAGCGGGACTACGCGCAGTTCCAAGCAATCATCGCCGCCGAACGCCTGCGGGTATCGCGATTGTCCGAGTTTTGACGCCACAAACCTCAAGTCGATTCTTGACCTCCGAGAACATCCCTGCCAAATCCGCCGCGCGATGATTTCCGTCCTTCCACTCCGAGCCAAACTTTCCGCCGCCATGGTGTGGCGGCATGGGCTGGCGCACGGAGCTTGACGCGGAAATTTCATCCGCAATCCATCTCCAGAACGACCGCTAATACGGCAGGTTCCGGGGATCGAGTGAGTCCCGCCTGTCGCCCGGACGTTCCGGTTTTCCCGCCGGAACCGACATGCAAATGAAACCTGATGACTCCTTCAGCCGACGCAACGTGATGCTCATGCTGGGATCGGTGGCGCTGTTCGCCGTGAACACGTTGCTGGTCCGCGCCGTCGCCCTGCACACCCCGGCGGCGGGTGGCTGGGTCGCTACTTTTTTCCGGGGCGGCGTCGGGCTGTTAGTGGTCTTCGGAGTTTACGGTCGGGGCCGCGGGCTGGATCCCACACGTCTGTTCACCGGGCGGCTCATCGCCATCCGTGGCATCGTCGGGGCCTTGAGCATCGTTGCTTATTATGTGACGGTGGTGAAAATCGGGGCCGGTCGCGCGGTCATCCTGAATCTAACATATCCGATGTTCGGCACCCTCATCGCCGCGTTCTGGCTCAATGAAAAACCCAGCCGCGCGGCGCTGCTGTGGATGCTCGTCGGCTTCGGCGGTCTGGCCCTTTTCCTCAGCGGCGACGGCCAATTTCCACGCCCCTCGCTCTACGATCTAATCGCCCTAGCTGGCGCAGTCGGCGCGGGCTGGGTGATCGTCATCATTCGCCGCCTGCGGCATGAAGAACACCCGGCCACGATATACGCCTCGCAGGCATTTTACAGCCTCATTCTCGCCGCTCCTGCGGTGGTGAAATTGCCCGAACTCCCGCCCTCCACATGGGTCGTGCTGATTCTAGCAGCGGTGGTCGTTACCATCGCCCAACTCATCATGACCCGCGCCTATCAGTTCATGTCGGTATCGCGCGGCTCATCGCTGCAAATGCTGCTGCCGCTGGCCACCGCGCTGGGTGGCTTCCTGTTTTTCGGCGAGATCTTCCGACCTTTAGAAATCGCTGGCGCGGCTCTCACACTGCTCGCTACTTGGCGGGTCGTGAGCAGCCGGGCATGAGCCTGGACCGTGAAATAGGAGCAGACGCTGAGGATTTGATCCGTCTGCGCCTTATTGTCTTTTAACATCCCGGGGATGATTTCACGGTCCTCGCTGCAGGGCGACGGGTGGTTTTGATCGTTGCTCGTATCAGACGACGCAACGCCAAAAAACTCCGCGTTTACATACAAAACTAATTTCTCAGGAACCAAATCCCAACATGATCACTTCACGTCCGCTCGTTGCGCTATGGATTGTTGCCATGGGTTTGTGCATCTGCTCACGGGGCCAGGCCGCGCCGATGCTGATCGGTGAACCGGGATTCCAACGCGAGCTGACCTCCGATGGAAAGGTGTGGCGGACGACGAAGTTCATATCAGGAAAGGAATCGATATCGACCCAGAGTGACGAGTTCCACATCCGGATGATGGATGACCGCGAGTGGACGATTTCTGATTTCGTGGCAGTCGGAGATCCAACACTGACAAAGGAGGGCGAGGCCTCCGTATGGACGATTCGCTACCAATGGCCGTTGGGGCGGGAGGCGAAGGGCGTGGTGCCGTCGAAGGTGAATGTGCGGTATGTTTCGAAGCCGGGCGAACGCTGGATTCGGAAATCGTTAGATATGGAATTTGCCACGGAAGCAACGATCGACCGACTCGAAGTGGAACGATTTTCCGCAACCGGTGAAGCGACGCGCGGAGGTCGTGGTGAGCCGGTGTTTCTCTCGGGCAAGTGGTTCTTCGGATTGGAATATCCCGCCGGCCACAGCCGCCATACCGATGGCAATACGCCGAAGCCAGACACGCATCATTACGAGATGGTGGGGAATTACAGCTTCGTCGATCTGGACGGTCGTGATCGTGAAGACCATGCGCGGGCGGGACTGATCCGCTTGTTCCACTTTCCCGGATTCGCGGTAAAGGAAGGAGCGGTGTGGAAAATTACTAGCAAGTCGGCGGTGTGCGGGGGCGGTGTCTCGGTGGAGTCGCAGTTCGCGGACTACCTGCAAACAATCCAAAAGCCGGATCGTTCATTTACGCATTACAACAACTGGTTTGATCCGGCCGGGAAATCATTGAAGGGCGACAACTTCGTGAACATCTTTCGGGATTTCAAAACGGCCATCGCGCCCTATGGCGTGAAGATCGATGCGATGGTCCCGGACGATGGCTGGCAGAACCGGCAGTCGGTTTATGAGCCGACGCCGCGTGATTTCCCCGGCGGCTTTGCGGATCTGGTAAAATTGAGCGAGGCGCTGCGGGCGGAGGGAACGAATCTCGGGCTGTGGCTCGCGCTCGATGGCACGAACTCCGATGCGAACTGGGGCCAGACAAAGGGGTATGCGAAGGCACAGGCGAATCGCTATTTTTCGCGTTACTTCGGTCACTACTCGCTCAGCTCCGAGGCGTATCGGACCCAGCTCGAGCAGCAACTCCGCCGCCTCGCGGGCGAGGCGAAGGTGGGCTATTTCAAGCACGACTTCAACCACCTGTCCGATATCGGCGAAGGTAACGGGCATCCGCCCACGGATCGTCATGGTCATGAGGCGAATGTCGATGCGATGATCCGGTTGTTGCATGTCACCCGCGAGGTGAACCCGGAGGTCTATCAGAATCTAACGAACTGGGTGTGGTTCTCGCCGTGGTGGCTGATGCATGGCGATGCGTTATGGATGCTAGCAGGCGATGATGGGGCGAATGGAAACTGGCCGGAACTCTCGGTCCGAGCGATGGCCACGACCGATCGCGATACCTTTCTCTGGCGGATGTGGGGCGACGCGGCGGATCGTCCGCTGGTGCCGATTTCCCGACTGATGACCCACGGCATCATTCTCAATGCGCGTCATCAGCTCGAAGGCCCCGGCGACGGTGTCCGCGAGTGGGCCGACCATGTGATGATGTACTATGGACGTGGTATTCAGATGAAGGAATGGTACATCACGCCGAAGGTCGCCACGCCGGATCACTGGAAGGCGCTGTGCAGCATCCATCGCTGGGCGGAAAAAAACTTCAAGGCACTGGCGAACACGGTCTATGTCGGCGGTCGGCCGGATGAAGGAAAGGTTTACGGATACATCGGTTGGAATGATAGCCACGGAGTGCTCGTCACCCGCAATCCCTCGGCGGAAACCCAGACCCTTGAGATCCCGTTCGGTCCAAATTCCAGGCCCCCGTTGGAATACCACTCGCGCGTGGTGTTTCCCTATCACGACGATTCGTCGCCGACCTTCTGGAGTGGCCGAACCATCCGAATCGAGATTCCCGGCTGCCAGACGCTGGCGTTAGAGTTCGACCGTGGCCGTGCCAAACAAGGAGCCGTGTTGTCGGCAGTGCCTGTGAAGTTTTCGGGAAGTGAGGTCACAACCGTCATACCGGCGGACACTCGCGGTCGGGCGGAAGTGCTGGTCATCGGCTACCCGGAATTGCCAGAAGTGAAGATCAACGGTCAGGTGGCAACTCCGCTCCGCAGCAGCGCAGCGAAACTGAATCCCTTTCCCGGCTATGCCCGCGCCGGAATGCCGAGCGACAAGGCGCGACCTTGGAAGATGGCGTCGTTTGACGTGAAGGCACTCATCGGCAAGGAGATGGTCCTTTCAATCGGATCTTCCAGCGAAGGATCGACCCGCGCCGAAGCCTGGCTTCTCATGGATCGCAAGGGAGCGGATGCAAGTGGAGATGGCAAGGATCAGCCATGGGCAATCGATGCGGGCTTGAGGCGTCAAACGGTCTGCCTGATTCCCGAGAAGGCCCTCGCGGAAGCGGGAGCGAGCCGTCGTTCCGTTTCCCCGGATGAACTTTCCAAGGCGACAGAAGCCAAGCTCGTCATCGGTCTCTTCGGTGTGAATGGCGTGGATTTTGGTGAGAAGTCGGTTTGGCTGAATGGCGGCAAAGTGGTTGCGCTGCCGGTGGTCGGGGACGCGTGGAAATCGATTTCAATCCCGATCGATCCGAAATCATTGAAGCCCTCGAACGAACTCGAAATCCGGCGCTCGACGAACGAGGACATGTTCAAGTTCCGGCAGGTTTCCCTCCGAGTCCTCCTTGCGGACGGCACCTGGCTTACCACCCCGGTTCAGGAAGGCACTCAGACCACCGATCGCGACTGGGCCTATTTCGAGGGCACGGCGTTTCCCCAACCTCTCGTTTCCGCACTGCTGACCTTGGAGTTCAAGGCCGAGTAATCGGAATCTGGAATTTCTAAAGCGGCAGCTTGCCTTGATCGGGTGGATTGGGAAATGGGCCGCTCTTTCTCGGATGCGGATTGACCTCGTCCGACTCTGTGCTTTTCTAGCCGGACCATGAATAAAATAGTCCCCTTAATCAGCTCCGGCAGCGCCGGCCCGCTAGGTGTCCTCCACCTTCCCCGCCTCTGGCAGAAAGTCTCCCTCGCATCCCGTGGCAAGCTTGCCGACGGTTATAAGGGTCCCGGTCCCGGCTACGACTACATGGTCATTGAAGGCCTTGGTCTGAACAAAGATGCACTTATCGAATTCATCGCCACAAGCCACCCGACATACGCCCAGTTTGAAACTTGGATCACCCAGCAACCGGGTGTGAAATTGGATGCGGCGACCGTCGATGCTCTCAATGCCTCAATCGCCGGCTACCATCACACCGATGATGTCCGAAAGACGATCCTCGCCACCGCCGGAATCGCCAACGATGCCTCCGCCCCGAAAGACGCAGTGAATCTCAACAACCTCGACGACTGGGCCGAATTTCACGCCACCGAACTTGCCTGAGCGGTTTCCAGTTCCGCGAGATGAGTGGGGTTTCCACGGCACGCTGAAACGAATGGGGGGTGATGTTCTAACTCATGATGGGTTGGCACTCTCCGCGCGGATTCTAGCAGCCTGTTTTTGAATCTCTTTCCGCCGGGGATTATCAAGCCGCGAGAGGTTGCGCACCTGCAACGACATGCGTTGATTTTTCCGCAACATCGGCTCATGTTGGAGCAGGAAATCCCAGTAGAGCGTGGTGAAAGGACACGCTTTCGGGCCGGTCGCCTCGGCGGGTTCAAAGCGGCAGCCGGCACAGTAGTTCGACATGCGCTGGATGTATTTGCCCGTCGCGATGTAGGGCTTGCTGGCCATCATGCCGCCGTCGCCGTACTGCGACATCCCGAGTGTGTTAGGCAGTTCCACCCATTCCACGGCATCGACATAGACAGCGAGATACCATTCATGAACTTCTCGCGGCCTCACCCCGAGCATCAACGCGTATAGCCCCGTGACCATCAGCCGTTGAATGTGGTGCGCGTAGCCGAGTCGCAAGGTCTGACCGATGGAGTCACGCAGGCAGGCCATTTCGGTGTCGCCGGTCCAGTAGAATTTCGGCAGCGGCTGGTCGGCATCAAGCGCGTTCATGTCCAGGTAGCCGGGCATCAAGCGCCAGTAAATTCCGCGCACGTATTCGCGCCAGCCGAGAATTTGGCGGATGAATCCCTCCACGCTCGCAAGCGGTGCATGGCCATCGCGATAGGCCTTCTCCGCCGCAGCGATGACCGTGCGCGGGTTCAGCAGTTTAAGATTCATCGCCGCGCTCAGACGACTGTGAAATAGCCACGGCTCGACCGTCCACATCGCATCCTGCCAGTCGCCGAATTCCACTAACCGATACTCGATGAAGTCCTGCAACGCGATCTCCGCCTCCGCCGCAGTCACAGGCCAATCAAATTTTGCGAGCTCGCCAGAATGATCCGCGAAGCGCGCACCCACCATCGCGATGACTTCGCGCGTGATTTCATCCGGCGGAAAACTCCGCGGTGCCTTGTGCAGCGGCGGTCCGGCCTTACCGAAGCTCTTGCGATTCTCGGCATCGAAATTCCAATCGCCGCCCGTCGGCTTGCCATCATCTATCAGCACGCCGTGACGCTTGCGCATTTCGCGATAGAAGAACTCCATGCGCAGTTGCTTCCGGCCTTCGCAGTGCGCCGCGAACTCCGCGTGACTGCAAAGAAAATGCCGGTCCTCACGCATCTCCAGCGGTAGCTTCACCGACTCCAACGCAGCACGGATTTCCTCCCGCACACTCCACTCGCCCGGCTCCACCATCAGCACGCGTTGCGGCTTCAGACTTGCCAGCGACTCGCCCAAAGCTTCTCCAAACGTGCCGCCGATTGCCGGTTTCTCGTTATCCTTCTCGCCACGCCAAACATCACAATCCTCACTGAGCTCCCGGTAAACAACCATCCACCCGCGCGCCCGCAGCAACTCGCGGAAATGCCGCATCGCGGTGAGAAACATCGCGATCCGCGGCTTCGTGCTCCATACTTTTTTACTCTCATACGCAACCTCCGCCATCCACACGGCATCCTGCTCCTGATCGAAGCCGTCAAAGGCCGCCGACTCTGCATCGAGTTGGTCACCGAGAATGAGGATCAAATTTCGCATGGAGATTTAGTAAATGAATGCCTGAAGCGTATCGATCGCAGGTGCGGACTTATTCAGGGTGCAGTTCATCCGCAGGGGCCGGACCGGCGAGTCGTTGTTCCAGAAGCTTGCGATGCTTGGTGACCCGGCCGCGCACGCGTTTCCGCCAGAGTCGAAAGCTGGAAGGCCTCAGTCCGCGGCGCATGATCGTGATCACTTCGTGCTCGGCCAGCCCGGTGCGTGTTAGGATATCCTCGAAGGTGGTGCGATCTTCCCACGCGAGACGAATGATACTGGAAATCTGTGTTGGCGTCATGGGCACTTTCATGGGTCGGCGAGCAGGCGGTTTGGTTCATGCGGCAGCGATCACTGCAAAATTTCACCTCGTCCCAAACGCGCTCCCACTTCTTTCGCCACGCAAAGGGCCGCCCGCAAGTGACGCACTCTCTCTCCGGCAAATGCTGTTTCTTCACCCCTTTCATTTTTAAGCCAAGTCTGGTGTCGTTGGTTCCGTTTCGCGCGGATTTTCAAAATGCACCCAATTTGGCGCACATTTCGCGGCGCGCCAGATGTGAAGTGCGGCATCCCCGCATTAATCCATAAAATTTCACATCTAACGCTTTTCCACAGCCACCAAAGTAATATCATCCATTTGCGGACCATCCCCAGTGAATTGTTCTAGAGCTTCCTGCATCCGCGTGAGCACAGCCTCGGCACCGAGAGGGGCGGCGAGGCGGAAGGCTTCGGACATGCGTTCCATGCCGAATTCTTCCTCGGATGCGTCCACGGCTTCTTTCACGCCGTCGGTGTAAAAGAGCACGCAATCGCCAGATTTCAGCTCGATTTCCTGATCGCGAGTGACGCGCTCGAAGACATCACCGCTGTCGATGCCGAGGGCGAGGCCGGGCGAGCGAAGGAGTTCGACTTGGCCGGTATCCCGACGGTAGAGGAGTGCCGGATCATGGCCGGCGCGGGAGAGACTGAGTTTGCCGCTGGCGGCGTCCAAGATGCTGTAGGCCATGCTGATGAACATGTCCTCGCGGATGTCAGGAAAAAGCTGGCGGTTGACGGCGGCCATGACCTTTGAGGGTGACGTGCCGCCAGCCGCGACCGAGCGTAAGGCGCTGCGGCACATGGCCATCAGTAGGCCGGCGGGTACCCCCTTGCCGGAGACGTCTGCGATGACGATGCCGAGTTTCCCCTCGCCGAGTTCGATGTAGTCGTAGTAGTCGCCGCTGATGATGCGGGCGGGGAGATTGGTGCCGCTGATGCGAAAGCCGCTAACGACGGGATCGTGTTGGGGAAGCAGGATGCGCTGGACTTCGCGGGCGTTCTGGAGTTCGCCCTCGATCGCCCGTTTTTCATGGGCCTCGCGGTGGATGCGAGCGTTGCCGATGGCGAATGAGGATTGCTCGGCCGCCGAGCGGAAGACGGCGAAGTCATTGGCGGTGAACACTCCGTCCTCGCGACGGCGGGCCACGACTAACACCCCGAGATCCTTATTCGCATGGCGGAGGGGGGAAAGCAGCACTGAGACGTCATCGGTGTAACGGGTGAACGCATCCCGGAACGAGGGATGGTTTTTCACGTCCCGCACATGGATCGGCTCGCCCACGCTGAGGCAATGGCCGAGGATGCCATCGGTCATGGCGACGCGGGACAGGCGGATGTGGCTTTCCAGCGCCCGTGGATCGCGCTCGGCTTTCTTGCGAATTTCCACCGGGATGCCGATGAGGGGCGGGCATTCCTCGGAAATGTAGGAGGGGTTGAGGAAATCGCCGCCATCGGTCACGAAGTAAATGGCCCCGCCACGGGCAGTGACTACCTTGTCGATGCCATCGACAATGATGCGGGAAAGCACGGAGGGCGACGGCTCGTTTTCGATGGCTAGGCCGAGGTCATGGAGGAAGGTGAACATCCGCTGCTCACCGCCCTCGAGATCGATGAATCTCCGCCGGATCGCCCGCACACGGCGGCGTTGGTTTTGAAGAGCTAATAACAAACCTGCGACGACCAGCGCGGCAGCGGCGAGGGTGATGAGGGTGGAATCGTGCATCGCGCGGGGCTTCAGCTTTCCCGCGGAGGATTGGCAGGTTCCCTGTTTTCTGCCAGCTCGTTTTCTAACACGGCGATGACACTGGAAAAGACCTGGGCGTTTTTCTCATTCGTGTCGGCCAGTAATTGGTGGGCTTCTAGCACATGCGTAGTGCGCTGGAGTTTATCTTGGGGGGCGAGGGACTGGGGTGGCTTTAAACGGGCCCGGAGCGTTTCGAGATCGTCACACCAGCTTGCACCGGGCGGGTCGATTTCCATCAGAAAATCCAGACCGAGGTCTTCGAGCGAGCGTCTGTTTCGCATCCCGGCCTCGGCGATATGGAGCACGCCGCCAGGGTTAACGGCTAGGCGTGAGGCCATCCCGGCGAGGGTGCCCATAAAGGTGGAGTCCATGCCGGTGCAGGCCTCTAAGTCCACGACCAGACAGCACTCGCCCGCCAAGATCCGCGCATCGCCAAAATCCTTCATGACCGGGCTGTTTAGAAACGAACCCTTGCCCTCACAACGGATCCAACTGCATCCATCGAAGATTCCGACTAATATTGGGCATTCCGCAATCACAGGAAAAAGGCCGTCATCATGGCGGCGAAAGGAGTAATAACTTATATTCAGTGGGGCCGCTGGTCAACCATCCATCTGAAAATTTCCCTCACTCACTGCCAGAGATAAGATTGGCGGGTGGTGATCACCTTTTTTCCACGCCGTAACGTGGCTTTCCAGGCCAGCACTTTGCCGCCTTTGAAATAGTCCTCGCCGATCACATTGAACTCCACCTTCCCCTCGACGGCGGTGTTTGGAAATTTTCTAACTGCTTGTTTGACCAGACTGCCGGTGGCTCCTTGTTGGTATTGGAAAACCAGCTCCACCTCACCTTGACCAGCGCCGGCCGGGTCGCTCCAAAGCAAGGTGTAATACTGGCCGAGCCGGTTGCGCCGCTCCGCCATGCTGACCGCACCGTGCAGCCGCCGTTCTTTTTCCATTTCCACCATCGGCTCATAGGTCGTGCCGGGAGCTTGGTCACGGAGTTGGAATTGTTTCACGACCAGCGCCTCACGCGGCCCGACACAGGCGGCTAGCAACACCACCACAAGCAGACTGTAAGAGAGATTCACGCCGCGTATTCAAACAGCGTGCGAGGGAGTTTCAAGGACAAGAATCCGCCGCTTGGCTTTAGGGTTCGGAAGCTCATTCTTTCTCCAGCTTTGGCACCACTTCCTCCGGCTTTTTTTCCGGCTCGGCGGGCGGCTGCGGAGTGGCCTCCACCTTGGGTTGCACCGTTGGCGGGGGCGTTGGGAAAGTATCGGTCGTCGGAGTCACGGGAGGCACAGGGACGTTATTGCGTGAGGCATCCGGGTCGATCACCGTGGGAATCGACCCTTCCGGCGGCAGGCCTGCGGGATCGAAGGCCGGTAGCGGTTGCCCGACTCCAGTACCGCCACCGGGCAGCGGTGGATAGACCTGATATTGACCCGGCGCGAGCATGGGCGTTTGGGCCGGGGGGTTGGGATTTTCAAGCATCACCGAGGGGACGAAACCGACTTCTCCGCTGTCGAGCTCCACCTTCACATAGCTGGAACTGAGTGAAATCACCTTCATCGAAGTACCCTGCTTGAGCAGCTTGTCGGCATCCGCATTGCCATTCGGGCGGACTTTGAAAAACGCCGTGTTATTCATCGACGCTCTGACAAACTCACCCGCAGCGAACGCAGGACTGGCGCTAGCGTTGGCGTGGCGGTTGCTCCCCGGCGGCATGAGCGGATTGTAGTCGCCGCTTGTTAGAGGGGCGGTCATGGTGTCGCAGGCGACGAGACCAAGGGCGACGAAGGTAGTTAGAACCAGGATAGGTTTCATAGAGGCAACAATCTGGCACGCCTCGCGGCCTTGGTCAACGGCATTTCATGCGACCCGGCTGCGGCTCATTGGCTCTGACGGAGAATCATGTTGTGCTCGTCCAACAGCAAATTCCGTGAAACCAGTGGCACCTCAGAAAACGCGAACGCCATGATGGCCACGCGTTCGCCCGTCTTGATCAAATGGGCCGCGCCGCCGTTGATCAAAATATGGCCGGTGCCGGGCGTGCCTGCCAGAACGTAAGTTTCCAGACGCGCGCCAGTGGTGATTGAGGCGACCAGCACTTTTTCTCCAGGCCACAGATCGGCGGCAGCCATGAGGTCGGCTGGGATTTCGATGCTGCCTTCATAATCAATGTCCGAACCGGTAATCATCGCCCGGTGCAGTTTGGATTTCAGAACCTCGCGCAACATCTGGCGAAGGAAATCGCCCGCCGCAGCGGCGTCAAGCGCTCGCACTATTTTCACCGAGATATTTCGCAATCCATGCTTGCCTGCCGATACGCCCCGCGCTTACCCATTGCTTGTCGGAGAAATTCCGACTCTCTGTGGGAAGCCCTTCGCTAGGGCGGGAAATTGATGGGGAAGCCGGTGTGATTCCGGCGCGGTATCGCCACTGTGATGCCGGACTGTGAAAGCAGGCCGGTCAGCCAGATCGCCAGCCTGGAGAGGTTTTTCAAAGGTCCGCGATTTTCGGACATTGAATGAATAACCATGACTCAACCAACATCGCCTCTCGCAGGCACCTACCGGAGTGCCCTCGCACTGCTCGCCCTGATCGCCCAAACTCCGGCTCGTGCGGTGGAGTCGGTCGATCAACTCCCACCCCTCATCGTCTCCGCCCTGCGGATTCCCCAGGATGCAGCCACCGTCACCTCCGCCGTGACCGTGCTGGACCCCGAGGAGCTGCAAAATCAGGGACTTTTCCAACTCCGGGACGCGCTCAACGCCTCGCCCGGTGTGATTTCCACCTCCACCGGCGGCCAGACCGGAGCACTCGGCTCGCTCTTCATCCGCGGCACCACCACCGCCTACTCACAGATCGTTGTCGATGGCCTGCGCCTCAGCGATTCAACCACACCATTGGGCAATATTCTATCAGCCGGACGGACGTATGATGTTGGCGGCATCGAGCTTCTGCGCGGTCCTCAAGGTGCGATCTACGGTGGCGAATCCGTCGGCGGCGTGCTCTGGTTAGAGACCCCGCATGGCTCCGGCAGTCCTCATGGCGAGACCACTTTCGAGGCCGGTTTCTGGCACTCGCTCGCCGCACACGGCAACTTCCAAGGCCAGACCGGCGACCTCTCCTACTACCTGTCCGGCGGCTACGAGGAAACCGATAACGACAGCCCTCACCAAGATTTCCATCAGGCAAACACCGCCCTCCGCGTGGAGGGAAAAATCAACCCGGTCTGGACCGTCGGCACCACCTACCGGGGCAGCAATTCCTATTTCAACGACTCGGGAAATTCCGGTAACTATCTCGATTCCCAGCTCGTCACCATCTATGCCGGTGGGAAAATTTCTACCTGCTGGACCGCCCATTTTCTAGCAGGTTTCCAACAGGAATTTTACGACAGCGACTCGGCCTTCGGCAACTACGGCACCGATCTCCGCGCCGGCACAGTTTCCACCGATCATGAAATCACTCTCGCTGAAAATTTCCGCCTGTTAGCCGGTGCGTATTTTAACCAAAGCTCCTTCCAAAACACCATCGGCACTGACGAAAATCGCGATCTCTACGGGGTCCACGCCGTTCTGGAATGGGATGCCACCGAGCACCTGACAACCACCGCCGCCGTCCGCTGGGAAGACTATGCCGCTTTTGGGGACGAGACCACCTGGCGTCTCGGCTCCATTTACAACCTCGCCGCCACCGCCACCTCGTTCCGGGGCGGCGTCGGCACGTCATTCCGCTCGCCTTCGTATCTCGACCTCTTCGGCTCGTCGTTCGGTGCTGGAAATCCGAATCTCCAGGCGGAATCCGCGATCGGCTGGGATTTCGGCGTGGGCCAAAAAATCAGCTCCCACCACACCGCCGAGGCCACCTGGTTTCACAACCGCATCACCGATCAAATCCAGTCGTTTCCCACACCCCCAGTCAATATCAGCGGCGACACGTCCACCGACGGCCTTGAGTTCGGCTTTCACGGCTCATGGTTGGATGATGCCCTCAACTACCGACTCGCCTGGACCTATCTCCACCAAAGCCTCAGCGACCAACCGCGCAACGCCGCCACCGCGTCCCTCGATTGGAAACCGACGGGCAAGTCGCTCATCGGCATCGGTGCCACCCACCTTTCGGCCCACTCATGGGGCGGCGATCCTTTGAGCGCCTACACCGTCGCCCGCCTCTACGGCTCCTATCAGCTAACAGATAAAATTCGGCTCATCGGACGTGTCGAAAACGCGTTCGACGCGAACTATCAACTCGCCAGTTTCTTCGGCACCACGCTTCAAGGCTCCGGCACCGGCGTCTATGCCGGGATCACGGTGGATTGGTGAGTTCACACTGGTCGTAGGCCGGGTAGGCGGGCTAATTTTTCCTCGCCATCCCAGCCAAATCCCATGATCCACCCGCTGACCACTCTTCCCACCACCGATCCAGCCCAACTCTTGCGCTATCGGGACGGCCAATACGCCGCCGAACTCATCGCCGCCGCACTCCTGCACTTCGATTTTTTCTCTTGGTTAGATGAAAACCAGGGGGCCACCACCGCAGAAATCGCCAGCCATTTCAGCTTCGCCGCCCGCCCGCTCGATGTCCTGCTCACGCTTTGCCGCGCCAATGAACTGCTAACAACCGACGCTGCCGGGGGCAATCAACTCACCCTTCTCGGCCGGGAATATTTCGTGAAAAATTCACCGTGGTTCCTCGGCCCCTACTACGCGCCGATCAAGGACACGCCAATCGTCACCGGTTTCCTGCAAGTCCTCCGCAGCGGCAAGCCCGCCAACTGGCAGGCCAAGGCCGGCACTGCGGATTGGCACGCATCCATGCTCGATGAATCTTTCGCCCAGAGTTTCACCGCCCTCATGAACGCACGTGGCACCCTCTTCGGCCAGAAACTCGCCCAAACCCTCACCCCTCATCTCGGTCCCCGCCACCATCTGCTAGACATCGGTGGCGGCTCTGGGATTTATTCCTCCGCCATCGTCGCCACGCATCCCAACCTAACAGCCACAGTGCTCGAACAAGCGCCTGTCGATGCCATCACCCGCCGCGAGATCGCGAACCACGGCTTGGAAAACCGGATCAAAGTCCACACGGCTGACATGTTCCACGGGCCATGGCCGGTGGCCGACATCATCCTTCTCTCGAACGTGCTCCACGATTGGGATTTCCCCGAAGTCCGCCTTTTGCTTGAAAAATCCGCCCACACCCTCGGCTCCGGCGGCCTGTTAGTGATCCACGACGCCTTCATCAGCGACGACAAATCCGGGCCACTCCCCGTCGCCGAATACTCCGCCCTGATCATGAACATCACCCAAGGAAAATGCTACTCCCATGCCGAGTATGCGGAAATCCTTCGTGAGTTCGGTTTCGAAATTGGCCCTTACCGGAACACCATCGCCGCCCGTGGTTTCATGACCGCCATCAAGCATTGAGCCGCGCCTGGATTTCACCGCATCCTGTCCTCGGGAAAGATTTTGGCCGCCTCGCGATTCGGGATTGAGTCCGCCGTCGGATTTGGCAAAAATCACGGCGGATGAGAATTCTGGTGGTTGGCAAAGGTGGGCGCGAACACGCGCTGGTGAGGGCATTGGCGGAATCTCCGGGCCAACCGGAGCTGTTTTGTTTTCCCGGTAGCGATGCGATTTTCGCGATAGCACAACCCGTGGCCGCAGATGGTTTGGAATCATTGGTCGCGTGGATGTTGGCAAATTCCATCGACCTCTGCGTGGCCGGCGAGGAGAGCTATCTGGTGAAAGGCGAAGGGCTGGCGAATCTCTGCGCCAAACACGGCATCCCCTGCTGGGGCCCACCGAAGGAGTCCGCGCAATTGGAGGCCAGCAAGGAATTTGCGAAGGAATTTCTCGTTAGAAATGGTATCCCCACCGCACGGGCGACCGCAACCGACACCTTGCAAGATGCGATGAACGCAATCGCCGGAGAATACCCGACAGTGTTGAAATTCGACGGGCTGGCAGCGGGCAAAGGCGTGGCCGTATGTGCGGATGAGCCAAGTGCCATGGATTTCCTGAATGAGGTTTTCACCCGCCGCCGCTTCGGCCCGGGACGTGTCTTGGTCGAGCAATGTCTAACCGGCCCGGAAGTCTCGGTGTTCGCAGCGATCATCGACGCACAATATCTGATTTTCACACCGGCCCGCGATTACAAGCGGGCGCACGATGGCGACCTCGGCCCGAATACCGGCGGCATGGGCGCAGTCGCCAGCCGCCGCTTGATTCCGGCGGAAATGTTAGAAAAGATCGAGCGTGAAATCGTTAGACCCACGGTGGCAGGACTCCGCCATGAGGGTCTGCCTTACCGAGGATTTCTCTACTTCGGTATCATGCTCACGCCGACCGGGCCGCAGATAATCGAATACAACTGCCGCTTCGGTGATCCCGAATGCCAAGCGGTGATGCCGCTGGTAAAGGGGGATCTAGCAGCCTTTTGCCTCGCCGGAGCACTGGGCGAACTGCGGGCGGATTTGATCAATTTCAACGATGGCTGGAGCGTCTGCGTGATCCTCGCCTCCGCTGGCTATCCAGAAACCTCGCGCAACGGCGATCAAATTTCCGGGCTGGAGGAAATCACCGCCGCCCGCGTCTATCACTCCGGCACCCGGCGGACGGCGGACGGCGATTGGGAAACCAACGGCGGTCGCGTGCTGGCCGTGGTGGCTGGTGGCGCAACCCGCGAAGACGCTGTTAGTAAGGCCCACACAGCGGCGGATCAGGTAAAATTCGATGGCTTGCAACGGCGACGCGATATTGGCATCCTCAATTTCTAAACCCCATGGAAAACCTCCTCACCGCTGAAGACATCGCCGCCGGCGTGGATCGCCTCGCCCTGGCAATCACGGAAAAAAATCGCGGCCAACCCATCGCGCTCGTGGGTATCCGCAGCCGGGGCGACGAGGTGGCGGAACGAGTGCTCACGCTGCTTTCCGCTGAGGATCATTGGGAGCTTTCCTTCGGGGTGCTGGACATTTCCCTGTATCGGGATGATTTCGAGCACCTTCATGAAAACCCGCTGTTGCAGGAAAGCGATATCACTTTCCCAGTCGAGGGTGCGCACATCATTCTCGTGGACGACGTGCTGTTCACCGGTCGGACCATCCGCGCCGCGCTCGATGCGCTGTCTGACTACGGCCGCCCGGCGAAGGTCGAGTTGGCGGTCCTCATCGACCGCGGTCACCGCGAAATGCCGATTCAGCCGGACTATGTGGGCATCGTACTCGACACCCGCCGTCTCGATCATGTATTGGTTTCTCTCGAGGGGACCGACGGCAAGGATCAGGTCAAAATCGTCGCCAAGCCAAGCCCATGAGCCTGCTGCCCGAACACAAGAAATCCGCCGAGGAAATCGCGCAACTCCGCGAGTCCCTCGGCATCGCAGTTCCGTCGGCCCCTGATGCCGGGCCGCCGCAGCCCGTTAATCCCGTGCCGATCATGGCGACTCAGGAAATTTCCCCATCTCAGCTCGCCCCATTGCCAAGCGCGGAGGCACCCGCCGCGAAACAGGTTCGCTCGCTCCGGCGCACCGAGCGGATTCCGATCCTGCCGGTCGAAGCCGGAAAGGTGCAGCCGCCGCCTGTCACTCATCTGGAAGCCGCACAGCCGACTGCGACCTTGCCGCTCCTGCAAAGCCCCAAGCCCGTTAGATCACTGCGCAAATCTGAGCAAGCCCCCATCGCCCCCAGGCCGCCGCCGCCGGAATCCACCCTGCCAATCCAGCGCCACAGCGGCCATGAACTCAATGAAATCCGCCGTCACGAAGCACTCATTCTGTTAGAGTCTGCGATCCCACCACCATCACTCACCGCACACCGCGCCCTCATTTTTCCCGGCTACCTCTTCGCCCTCGCCGGTGCCGCCTGTTTCTATTATTACGAGCTGGAAATCCGCATCACCGCCGCCTGCGTGATCGCCTCGCTACTCGTCGCCATTTTCATCTTCTTTAAAAAACCCCTCTCCCGCCACCACGCCGCCTTCATCGCCGTCGCGGCCCTGTTCGTCATCGTCTTCGGCGCACTCTATTATTTCCCCCAGCTTTCCTACAGCACTTTTCAGCATCAGACTGAAGAAAAGTCCGTTACCCACAAAGACCTTTGAAAATGGCACGTAAGGACCTACTCGACATCGCAGCTCTCGACCGGGAGGAAATCGACCTCCTCCTCGATCAATCCATCCCGTTCAAAGAACTCTTCACCCGCTCGGTGAAAAAAGTCCCGGCCCTCAAAGGCAAGTCGGTCCTCATGCTTTTCTACGAGGCCAGCACCCGCACCCATTCCTCCTTCGAGGTCGCCGCCAAACGCCTCTCCGCCGATGTCACTAACTTCGACGTCGCCCACTCTTCCATCACCAAGGGCGAGTCTGTTAGGGAAACCGTCGAGACGCTACAAGCCATGCGCACCGACTACATCATCGTCCGCCACGGCCGCTCCGGCCTGCCCGGCATGATCGCGAAACAAACCAAAGCCTCGGTCATCAATGCCGGCGATGGTGCCCACGCCCATCCCACCCAAGCGCTGTTAGATGCTTTCACCATCAAGGAAAAATTTCCCGATCCCACCGGCAGGAAAGTTCTCATCATCGGCGACATCCTCCACTCCCGGGTCGCCCGTTCCACCAGCACGATCCTGAAAAAACTCGGGGTCGATGTCGCCTACCTCGGCCCCGGCTCGCTGGTCCCGCGCACTGGCCCGGAAAACATCCGCCGCTTCACCGATTACAAGGAAGCGATGGTCTGGCAACCGGATATTGTCTATCTGTTACGCGTGCAGATGGAACGGCAGGACGTCCAATTTTTCCCCAGCCTCCGCGAATACCACCGCCTCTACGGCATTAGCGACGCCCGCCTCGAGGAAATCCGCAAGCGCGGCCTCTACCTCATGCACCCCGGCCCCGTGAACCGCGGCGTCGAACTCTGCGATGCCGTGATGGACTACGAACGCTCGCTCATCAACGATCAGGTCGAAAACGGCATCGCTGTTAGAATGGCGGTGCTTTATTGGCTCAAACCGGGCTCTACTCAAGAATGATCCTTGAGAAAGCAACTTGAAATGATGAAAATTTACGTTAAATTTTCATCAACTTAAATCTAAAAAAGATGAGAATCACCGTCGATATCGAACAGAAGAAACTTCGTTCCATCCTCAAGCTAACCAGCCAGACAAAGAAATCGCCCGCCGTCGCCCAAGCCCTCGACGAATTCATCGAGCAACGCCAGCGGCAAGAGTTTCTGGCCAAAGTCATGGCGGGAGGAACGGACTACCGCGCGTCCAACGAAGAATTGGAATCACTCACCGATTTGCCGAAGCCGTGACTCTCATCGACACTTCCGCTTGGATTGAGTTCTTCCGCCGCCGTGGCGATCCGCAGGTCAAGGCACTCGTCCGCGATTTGTTGGCGATCCAAAAAGCCGCCTACACCTGCCCGGTTGCATTCGAATTGTTCACCGGAGCGCGGCAGGAAGAACTGGATGATCTTCGCATCGGCCTGGGTCTGGCGTCCCGCATCGTATTGCTCCCAGAGCATTGGGACCTCGCCGGCTCGTCAAATGCAGCACTAATAGCCAAAGGCATCAAGCTCCCCGCATCCGATCTGCTCATCGCCATCGTCGCCGATTCGGGGAAATTGCCGCTCCTTGCCATGGATGCGCATTTCGAAATGATCCGTGAGCACACTCTGACGGGACTGAAAATCATCAGTCCAACTTAGCACCCACAACCCAGAAACCTTTTAAACCTCCGCGCTCCTCTCAGTGACCTCTGCGCCTCTGCGGTTCAAACTCTTTTTCCCATGAATCTCCTCATCACCAACGCCCGCATCGCCTCGGAAAACTCGCCCACGCTCACCGAAGCCGACGTTCTTTTGTCAGACGGCATCATCCGCGAAATCGGCAAGGACTTGAGCACTCCCGCAGGCACCCGCATCATCGACGCCCGCCACCGAATCCTCATGCCCGGCATGTTCGATGCTCACGTCCATTTCCGCGAACCCGGATTCGAAGCGAAGGAAACCATCGCCACCGGCACCGAGGCCGCGATCAATGGCGGCATCACCGGCGTCGTCATGATGCCGAACACCCGCCCCGCCATCGACTCCGCCACGGTCGTCGCCAATGTTTTAGATATCGCCAAGCGCACCGCCCGCATCCCGGTTTATACTTCCGGCTGCGTCACCAAGGACCGCCATGGCAAGGAAATGGCTGGCCTCGACGGGATGCGTGCGCTCGGCGTGAAAATGCTAACAGACGATGGCGACACCACCGCCGATCCCGCCGTGCTGCTCCGTGCCATGCAATACGCCACCGAGTTCGGCATGTTCTTCGCCAGCCATTGCGAGGTGCCTGAACTCGCAGGCCCGCGGGCGCTCAACGAAGGCGTCGTGAGTTACCGGCTCGGCATCAAAGGCTCACCCGCCTGTGCCGAGGAAATCATCATCGACCGCGACATCCGGCTCGCCCATGCCGCCGGGGCGCACATCCACATCCAGCATGTTTCCAGCAAGCTCGGCATGGAAACCATCCGCTGGTGGAAACAACGGGGCGATGTTAGAGTCACCGCCGAGGTTTCCCCACATCATCTGTTATTCACCGACGAAGACATCGGCGACTACGATACGCACTACAAGATGAACCCGCCGTTGAGAACTCAGGCGGATAACGAGGGCTTGTTAGAAGGCTTGATCGAAGGCGTCTTCGATCTCATCGCCACCGACCACGCACCGCATACGCCATTCGAGAAATCCCAAGATTTCATCAGCGCACCCAATGGCATCACCGGCATGGATACCGCATTGGTTTCGCTCTATCATTACTTCGTCGCCACCGGAAAATTCGGCTGGGATCTCATCGTGAAACGCTATTCCGCCGAACCCCGGCGTCTGATGGGACTGCCCGCTGTTTCGATCGAAGTCGGCCAACCCGCCAACCTCATCCTGTTTGACCCTGATGCAGAAACGACCTTCAGCAAAGACTTCATGAAATCCAAATCCCAGAACACTCCCTTCCTCGACAAAACCCTCAAGGGCAGCGTGGATTTGGTGGTGCTGGGAACCGAAGTTCTGTTGGATCGCCAAGGTGAAGGTTGATCTTCTGGATGACTCTTCCATAAAAAACGCCCGCCTCCCTTACGGAAAACGGGCGTGGTGATTGACTCTGCGGATTACTTCGAGGACGAAGTGAAACTCGCTTGGCTCGCGCCTTTCTTGATCTTGCTCGACTTGATCCAGCTCATCGTGGAGCGGAGCTTTTCCCCAACCTTTTCGATCGGGTGCTGAGCTTCCGACTTACGGATCGCATTGAAATTCTTGTTACCAGCCGCGTATTCGGCGGTCCACTCCTTGGCGAATTTGCCGTTCTCGATGTTCTTGAGTTGGGCGACCATCCGCTTTTTCACGGAGGCGTCGATGATCTTCGGACCGACGGTGACGTCGCCATATTCGGCAGTCTCGGAGATCGAGAACCGCATCCCGGCGATGCCTTGCTCGTTCATCAGATCGACGATGAGCTTGAGCTCGTGAAGGCACTCGAAGTAGGCCATCTCGGGTTGGAAGCCCGCCTCGACCAGCACTTCGAAACCAGCTTTCACCAGCGCGGTAGTGCCACCGCAGAGGACGACTTGCTCGCCGAAAAGGTCGGTGACGGTTTCCTCGCGGAAGTTAGTTTCAAACACCCCGGCGCGGGCGCATCCGATGCCACCGGCCCAGGCGAGCGCGATTTGCTTGGCTTTGCCGGAAACGTCCTGATGGATGGCGATGAGGCCGGGAACGCCCTTGCCCGCGACAAACTGCGAACGGACGGTGTGACCTGGGCCTTTCGGCGCAACGAGGATCACATCGACATCCTTCGGGCAGGTGATGGTTTTGAAATGGACGGCGAATCCGTGGGAGAACAGCAGGGTCTTGCCCTTGGTCAGGTGGGGCGCGATGTCCTTGTTGTAAACCGAGGGAATCACGGTGTCCGGGGTGGCGACGAAGATCACATCGGCAGCCTTGACTGCCTCTGCGGTGTCCATCACCTCGAAGCCGAGCTTTTTGGCAACATCGCGGGATTTCGACTTCGGATAGAGGCCGATGATGACCTGGAGGCCACTGTCCTTGAGGTTAAGCGCGTGGGCATGGCCTTGTGAGCCGAAGCCGATCACGGCGAGGGTTTTCTTCTTGAGCGGAGCGATCGGAGCGTCCTTGGTGGTATAGATCTTCGCGGCCATGGCGGAGCGGTAGGTTGGTTCAGTTAGGTTGCGCCGCTGCCATCGGGGCATGCGGCGGGGCGGCACACTGGCGGTGTGACGGAAGCGGGTCAAGCCACAACCAGGGAAAATGCCGCACGTCTCAGGCAGAAAAAATGGCGGACCGCCGTAGCGATCCGCCATCTGCCATAACACGACACGAGCTAGCAGAAATAATCAGGCGCGGCGACGGCGTAGCAGGGCGAGCAGGCCCAGCGAACCAACAAGCGCAGTGGCCGGTTCGGGAATCGCCCTGAGGACAATGTCGTTGCCACCAGTGAACGTGCCGAGGCCCCCGCCCGTGTAATTACCGAAATAACTGATTTGGAAATCCTGAGTGCCGAATTTGTAAACCGTCCCATTGATCGGGGCGTTGCTGAAAGTACCGGTAATCGCATCCGTACTGTCGTTGGCTAGAATGAAGAACAAGGTATTGTCGGCAAGGGCGAGACTGGGGGTGACGGAAAGCAAACCCGCCAGCGACACCGTGCCAGTGACGTTGAACTGATCGTATTGGCTGCCGATGGTGGTGCCGTCGATCTCGATACCCAAGGTGGACCCGGCCAAGAGACTGGTATCGCCAGCGGAAAGGATGCCAGGGCTGTTGCCGGGTGCCAGCGTGCCACCGGAATTGACCGTCACCGCACCGACTGTTCCCGAGCCGCCAAGTGTGCCGCCGTTATTCACCGTGGTGATGCTGGTGGAGATGTTGCCGTTGATGAGCAACTTGCCGTTGTTGACAGTGGTGGTGCCGTTATAGGTATTCGTATCACCCAGCGTCTGAGTGCCGCTGCCGTTTTTAACCAAGGAAATGGCACCGGTGATCACCCCGGAATTCGCCGCTGTGCCGTCGCCATAAGCATAAGTGCCGCTACCGCCGAGGGTAAACGTGGCCGCTGCGGTGGAAGTAACGGTGTTCTTCAGCGTCGTGGAGACGCTGGTGCCGCTGGTAGAGACGAGGCCGGCGATTTGCTGGTTGCGACTATTGAGATCGAGTGTGCCGAGGTTGGCGCTCGCAGACTGACCAATGCTGACCACGGTACCGGTGGGCAAGCGGTCATTACCGGTGGTGAGTTGGAGGATACCGCTGTTGATGCTGGTGCTGCCGCTGTAGGTGCTCACACCACCGAGAGCGAGAGTACCACCGCCTTGTTTGGCCCATGCGCCGGTTGTGGTCGTTTTGTCGGCGATGACGCCGTTGTAGGTCAGAATACCACTGCCAGGTGTGCTTATGGCTGTACCCGCCGTCGCCCCGATCTGGATACCACGGTTGGAATTCAGCGTATAGGTCGCGCCGTTGAGCGTGGCGAATCTGCCGCCATCAATAACGATGCTGTTGGCCGTAAGGGAACCCGGGGCAGTTCCCAGACTTGCATCCGAAGTAAAGCGCACTTCGCCACCCGTGATGGTAGTGGTGCCGGTATAGGTGTTGGCCGTGCCGGTCACATCGAACCGTCCTGTTCCGCCCGTAGTTGCGGCGAAGGTAACTCCAACTCCGCCCGTGTTTGAAATCACGCCACCGAACGCTACGCTGCCTGCGTTCCCAAGCGTGAGGATGCGATTGGTACCGCCTAGCGCCATGTTGTTGGTATAAGTCAGATTGGCCGCGTCGTTAGCCAAGGCAACATTTGCAGCAAGCTCGCCAAATTGGACATTACCACCAACGGTGATGCCGCTGGTGTATTTACCTGTAAAATCGCGGGTTGCACTACCTGCCACAGTCCCTCCGTTTAAGGTGAGCGCACCACCAGAACCCATCGCATTCACCCCGCGAGCAATGATGGTCCCCGCAGTGAGCGTGAAACCACCCGTATAGGTACTGCCAGCAGTGGCGAAGACACCACTACCTGTTTTGTTAAAACCCGTGCCTGCAGCGGTGGAAAGACTCAGGGAACCCAAATCAAGTGTCTTACCGCTGAACACATTCACGGTCGCTACTGTACCTCCGGTGGCGAGTGTGCCAGTTGGTGAGCTAAGAGTAAAATTTTCTTCCGCACGAATACCTGCCACGGTGATTCCACTTGCACCGCTACCGGTACCGTTGACTGTGGCGAAAACAGCGGTGTTGCCACTGGTAAAGGCACTCGTAAACGGTCCCGCGTTGGTCGCTCCCCATTTGGAGGTGGTCAGGGCGTTAGTGGTGGAACCATCGAAAAATTGATCCGCTGCCTGCACACCAGTAGCGAAAGCCACCGCTAAGGTGAGTGCAGCACAAGGTGGATTTATTATCCTAATGAATCTTGGTTTCATATCAAAAGCGTCTTGATTGGCTGGGTCCTAGTGGCGGGCTGGATGTGCATTTGAGAAATCAGCGGCCATTTCGGCTAGATCAGACGAAAACTAGTGGGTTTCCATGACGGAGCGGGCAATATTTTGGCAACGATTTCGTTTCAATGAATAGTCCAAGGTCATCAAACTTTTGCAGCACAAGACGGGCCAAGTCGCGCTGGCGGATGGTGACGATTCTGTCGTCAAACGCTGCCGATCCCATGATATCTCGCGCAAGAGGTTGGTGCTTGTGAAGTAACGGAAATCTCAAGCGGTCGAGGATTTCCCGAGAAAAAAATTTGCTCCCAGAATCCATATACACTCGCTTCCAATGATCGGGGCGGAGGTTGAGCCGAGCTCATTCAAGGCATTGTCCAAATGAAATTAGATTCATCATCACGCCCGACTTTGGCAGGGATCGCTCCGGCGGGTCTTCACGGATGTAATCGTAACCGAGCCATGGTTTTCCTTGCTTTGGCAGCCTCGTTGCGAAAACCTCAGAGAAATAAAAACCAACATGCGCTTCTTCCTCCTACTCACACTCGGCCTTGCACTGAAACTCACCGCCGCCCCGATTCCTGATGAGGCCCGTGATAACGGCCTCGCCATTGGCTGTCAGGCATACTCCTTCAAAGAGTTCAGCGCCTTCGAGGCCATCGCTAAAACCAAGGAAGCCGGCGGTAAGATCATCGAATTCTACCCCGGTCAGAAGCTTCGCCCGGACTCGGCCAAGGGCGAAATCGTCCATCACAACGCCAGTCCCGAGGCCATCAAGGCGCTCAAGGACGAATGCACACGACAAGGCATTTACCCCGTCAACTACGGCGTCGTCGGTGCCTCCAACGCTGCCGAAATTCATAAAATCATGGAGTTCGCCAAAACCATGGGACTCTATAGCGTTTGCACGGAATCAACCGAACTCGTGGCCGATTGGGAAGCTGCGGTGAAGGAATACGACATCAAGGTCGCCTTTCATGAGCACAGCGGATCGATGTCGAATCCCAGCTACAAGGTTTGGCATCCGCTTTACATCCGTGGCGTCGTCGAGAGCCGCGATCCACGGATCGGGGCCTGTGCGGACCTCGGTCACTGGTGTACTTCCGGGTTAAAACCCATCGAATGCCTGCACATTCTCAAGGGTCACATCATCAGCGTCCACCTCAAGGACAAGTCCGAATTTGGCCCGAAAGGCGAGGTAGTTCCCGCTGGGAAAGGTGTTGTCGATGTCGCCGCCTGCGTTGCCGAACTCAAGGCCCAAGGGTTCAAAGGACATTTTTCCGTCGAGCATGAAAACGACTGGAAAGACAGCGTCCCCAAAATCAAGGAGACCATCGACTTTACGAAAGCCGAGTGGGCGAAGTAACGCGGCGCGAAATGCTTGAGCGGCACGCCGCGTTCAGTTCGCGACGATGTTGAAGATTTTGCCGGGGATGAAGACGATCTTGCGGATTGTCTTGCCTTCGAGATGCTCGTTCACCTTGCTGCTGGCGAAGGCGGCGGTTTTGGCACCTTCTTCGTCGAGGTTCTTGGTGACCATCAGGCGGTCGCGGAGTTTGCCATTCACTTGCACGACGAGTTCGATCTCGCTTCTAACGAGCGCGGCTTCGTCGTAGGTGGGCCAAGTGGATTCTGATAGCATCGTGTTGCCGCCGAGACGGGCGTGGATTTCTTCGGTGAGATGCGGGGCAAAAGGGTTGAGCACGGCGAGTAACTGCGTGAATTCCTTCAAGGGCACGACCTCGGCGTGAGTGAAAGGTTTCGTGCAAGTCATCATAAATGAGATCGCAGTGTTGAAACTGAGTTCCTCGATGGCTTCGCCGACTTTCTTGATGGTGTCATGAACCGTGCGAAGTAGTTCCTTGTCCGTGCATGGGACGTCTTGAACTCTCGGAGAAACGCTGAATGAGCCGTCTGCCTGCTCATCGAATGCCACACGCCACACTTTGGCGAGGAAACGCGAGACGCCCTCGACGCCCTTCATCTGCCACGGCTTCACCTGTTCCAGCGGGCCCATGAACATTTCGTAGAGGCGCAGCGCATCGGCTCCGTATTCGGAAACGACGTCGTCTGGGTTCACCACGTTGCCGCGGGATTTGGACATTTTCTGGCCGTCCTCGCCGAGGATGAGGCCTTGGTTGACGAGTTTCTGAAACGGCTCGGGAGTTCTAACATGACCGAGGTCGAAGAGGACTTTATGCCAGAAGCGGGCGTAGAGCAGGTGAAGTACGGCGTGTTCCGTACCGCCGACGTAGAGGTCTATCATACCCGGCTTTTCATCTGACCAGTACGCTTCTGCCTCCTTCGAAATGAAACGGTCCGCGTTCTTCGGATCGCAATAGCGCAGGTAATACCAGCACGAGCCGGCCCATTGCGGCATGGTGTTGGTTTCGCGGGTGGTGCCGTCGGGGAGATTCACCCAGGCGGTGGCCTTGCTGAGGATCGGTTCGGGCGTGCCGCTAGGTTTGTAGTCCTCGAGCGGCGGCGCGAGCAGCGGGAGTTCGCTATCGGAAATGGCGTGGTGATGGCCGTCTTTCCAAATGATCGGGAACGGCTCGCCCCAGTAGCGCTGGCGGGAGAAGAGCCAATCGCGGAGTTTGTATTGGATGCGGCGTTTGCCTTGGTGGTTGGATTCTAACCAGTCGATCATCTTAGCCTTGGCTTCGATGGTGGGAAGGCCGTCGAGGAAACCGGAATTGATGGCAGCGCCAGTTTCGGTGAAGGCTTCAAGGAGTGTGGGCGTCTCGCCCACGAGTTTGCTAGCAGATGGACTTGTGGGCGAGACGCCTCCACTCCTTGAGTAAAGCGCGAATGTTCCAGCTTTCAAGTTTGCGCGTTCAGGATTTTTCCTGATGTAGTCTAGGATGTTAGTGTGGTGATCTGAGTCTCTAACGATTCGGTCCCAATAATCGCGTTGCCAAAGAGTGCCTTCATGCCCCAGAGCCTTATTGATGCTCTTCGATGTAAAGCTTTTCCACGATTGTATCACGTCCTCCAGCTTGATTTCGGGAGCTAAGCGAAACATCGCGTGAACGTGATTCGGCATCACTACGAAAGAATCCATCAGGTAGCGATCGCCATCGAAATGAAGCAGTGCATCCCAGACAATCTTCGCGATAGCGGGGTCTTTCAACACACATTCACCGCTTCCGGCATCGAGCCACTTGTCGATGGAATTGGAAAATTGCTCGTGGTATTCCTGTTCGATCTCCGCACTCCACGGCTCCGGGTGGGTAGCGAGCCAAACGTCGCGTTCGTCTTTCCATTCCCTGATTTTTTCGGCGGGGAGACTGTCCAAGAGACGCCACGTAACGAAGTAGAGTTTGGAATCTTGCTGCCAGTGGGGCAGCAGGAAGGGTTTGGATTTTTCGATGTCATTTTCAGGGTTGAGATAGGGACTTGTGGGCGAGACGCCCACACTCCTTGAAACGACCTGCCGGATCGGCAGGTCAAAGCGTTTCGCAAATTCCCAATCCCGCTCATCATGCGCAGGCACTGCCATGATCGCGCCAGTACCGTAGCCCATCATCACGTAGTCGGCGATCCAAACGGGGATTTTGTCGTTGTTGACCGGATTGACGGCGAAGGCACCGGTGAAGACACCGGACTTGTCTTTGTTCAAATCTCCGCGGTCCATGTCGGACTTGGAGGAAATCGCTTTCTGATAGGCCTCGACCGCGGCCTTTTGCTCGGCAGTCGTGATTTCGGAAACGAGCGGATGCTCGGGGGCAAGCACCATATAAGTCGCACCGAAGAGTGTGTCAGGACGGGTGGTGAATACCTCAATTTCAAATTTGAGATCTGAAATTTCAAATTTAACAGCCGCCCCCTCACTGCGGCCGATCCAGTTCTTCTGGGACGTCTTGATGGATTCTGGCCAATCGAGAGTATCGAGCTCATCGATTAATCGTTGGGCGTATTTCGTGATTCGCAGCATCCATTGGCGCAGCGGGCGGCGCTCGACGGTGTGGCCTTTCGATTTCCACTCCTCGACTTCCTCGTTCGCCAGCACGGTGCCGAGGTCGGGCGACCACCAGACCGGCGTGTTTGCGACGTAGGCCAGGCGGACGTCGTCGATCTGATCGCGGGTCCAGCCCTTCGCTTCGAGTTCCCTAACGGACTTCGCCTTGCAGGTTTCCTCGCAGTAGTAGGACCCGTAAAGCTGGAGGAAAATCCACTGCGTCCAGCGCACGTATTCCGTGTCGGTCGTGGCGATTTCGCGGTCCCAATCGTAGCCGAAACCCAGCGATTTCAACTGCCGTCGGAAATTCTCGATATTCGCCGCCGTGGTGATCGCCGGATGCTGGCCGGTCTTGATCGCGTATTGCTCCGCCGGCAGGCCGAACGAGTCGTAACCCATCGGATGGAGAACATTGAAGCCCTTCATCCGCTTGTAGCGGCCAATGATGTCGGTGGCGGTATAGCCTTCCGGATGTCCGACGTGCAAGCCCGCGCCGCTGGGGTAAGGGAACATGTCGAGCACGTAGTATTTCGGCTTCGTGGCATCGAAATCGGCATCGCCCGGGCCGGGGGTGCGGAAGGTTTTCTCAGCCTCCCAGCGCTGTTGCCATTGGGGCTCGAAATCGCGGAAGGGGAATGGTTTACGGGCGTCTGACATGATCGGGAAAGGGCGGCAACGTGGCGGATCGCATGCAGAATGGAAAGAAAAACCCCGCCGGGTCAGACTAGGTCCACGAACGCAGTCAAAAACCAGGCACCCATTCCGGCTAATTTCGATTTTCAAGACAACACATGCCACGCTGGAAATTTCGGACCCCGACTTGGGGCTTGACTCGTGGCCCGTTTCCCGCTTGCCTGCGGCGTCTGGCACCGTGGTACAATGGATCACCGACCCAGCAGCCGAGCACTGGCCTGTTATCATACCGAGGGCTCGGAACATCCGCCTGAACTCCGATTTTCCCCACCTTTATGGACTGGTCCTCACCACTTTGGTATGCTTCGTATATTGTCGTCCTCATCGGCTTGGCTGGCTATGGCTCGCATCGTCTGACGATCGTTTTTCTCTACCTGAAACACTCGCGCAAGCATCCGCATCCCAAGGAATTGTTCGCGGAACTGCCCTTGGTGACCATCCAGCTTCCGGTTTTCAACGAGATGCACGTCGTGGACCGCCTCCTAGCCTCGGTTTCCGCGCTGGATTACCCGCAGGACAAGATCCAGATCCAGCTTTTGGATGACTCGACGGATCAGACGGTGGAAATTTGCCGGGCTGGGATCGAGGGCTTGAAGGCCCGTGGTTTCGATGCCGAGCACATCCACCGGACCGACCGCACCGGCTACAAGGCGGGCGCGCTAGAGAACGGCATCCGCTTCGCAAAAGGCGAATTTCTACTCATCCTCGATGCCGACTTTGTCCCGAATCCAGACCTGCTGCAAAAAACGATCCACTATTTCTCCGATGATAAAATCGGCATGATCCAGACGCGTTGGGGCCACCTGAATCGGACCTACAACGTGCTCACCCGCATCCAGGCGATGTTTCTCGACGGCCATTTGGAGCTGGAGCAGACCGCCCGCAATCGTTCCGGCCGGTTTTTCACCTTCAATGGCACCGGCGGTATCTGGCGGAAATCCTGTATCGCCGACGCCGGAGGCTGGGAACACGACACGCTCACCGAGGACATGGACCTCAGCTACCGCGCCCAGCTCAAGGGTTGGCGCTTCATTTTCCTCAACGATGTGGAAACGCCCGCCGAGCTGCCGGTCGATATGGACGGCTTCAAAAGCCAACAACACCGCTGGACCAAGGGTTCGATCCAAGTTTGCAAAAAAGTCCTCCCGGCCATTTGGAAAAGCGACGTGCCGCTCTTCATCAAGATGGAGGCCACCGCCCATCTCACCTCGAATTTCGCCTACCTACTCCTCATCTGCCTGTGCTTCCTGATCTATCCGAACCAGCAGTGGCAGCCGGATTTTGGAAAACTCACCTATTACATCGTCAACGTCCCGATATTCTTCTTCTCGTCGGTCTCCGTGATCGTGTTCTACATGGTTGCCCAAAAGGCGCTGCGACCCGGCTCATGGTGGAAAGAAATCCCCTACCTCCCGCTGCTGCTCGCCCTCGGCATCGGCATGTCCATCAGCAATACCAAGGCAGTGCTCGAAGCGATCTTCAATCATCAGAGCGCCTTCGTCCGCACCCCGAAATACGGCATCGGCCAGAACCGCCGCAGCGATTGGAAAAAAAGCAGCTATAAGGCCATGAAAACGCTCACGCCCTTCGTCGAGCTGCTATTCGGGTTTTTCTTCCTCTTCGTCGTTGTTGATGCCGCGATGAGCGCAAATTGGCCTTCCGCGATTCTTTTGCTTCCATTCCCCGTCGGATTCTTTTATACATCCTTATCTTCTTTGGTCCGTCTTCTGCCATCCGCCCCGGAGGCAGCGGTCGCGAAGATCGTGAATCGCAAAACACCATGAACGGAATTCCACTGCCGCGCGTGCTTTTTCTCGCCTCGCTCAGCCTCTTGGCAGCACTCGGGTTCTCCAGTTGCGGCTCGGACTCGTTCGCTTTCAATGGCGGGGATACCCACAATAAAATGATCGTAAGCGTGCGTGATCAGAAAATGCTGCTCGTTCACGATGGCACTCCGGTCAAGGCTTACAAGATTTCCACCTCCAAATTCGGCGTCGGGGATCGTCCTAACAGTAACTGCACCCCGCTCGGACGGCTTCAGGTTGCGAAAAAAATCGGCGACAATGCCCCGGTAGGCAGTGTTTTCAAATGCCGCCGGCCCACCGGTGAGGTTCTCAAGCCGAACGCACCCGGCCGCGATCCCGTGGTCACGCGGATCCTCTGGCTGACCGGCACCGAGTCCCGCAACCAGAACGCCTTCCGCCGTACCATTTACATTCATGGCACCCCGGAAGAGCGCTACTTGGGTGCACCTGCCTCCTTCGGCTGCATTCGCATGGGCAGCCGCGACGTGGCGGACCTTTACAACCGCATCGGCACCGGAGCCGATGTCTTCGTGATCCGCGGTTCGATCCAGAGCAGCAAGGCGAATGAGGACACCGCATCCAATGGAAATGGCGGTTTTCACTCACGCGGCTGAGATCTTTTGAAACAGGCGCTTGACACCTGCGCTGAAATTCCTATTTTCCCCCGCCCGCCACCCGGCGACTGATTTATTTTACAATAAGACCATGGCCAATCACAAATCTTCAATCAAACGCGCACGTCAAACCGTCGTCCGGACCGAACGCAATCGCGCTGAAAAAAGCCGTATGAAGACGCTTCGCAAGAAGGTTCTTACGGCGATCGCCGCCGGTGACAAAGCCGCCGCCTCGGCTGCCAGCTCGGTATTTTCCTCCGTCGCGGACAAGGCTGCAAAGCGCAACTTGATTCATCCGAATAAAGCTGCTAACATGAAGAGCAAAACCGCGAGGGCAATTGCCGCCATCGCCTGATTGGCCAGTCAGCCGGTTTCATGCAATCCAACGAAACAAGCGGACCGGTTCTCCGGTGCCGCTTTTTTCATCTCCACCATGCCCGAATCCCCGCCACCGAATCGCGCCGCCGCTGCTGCAAAGATCGCCGCTAACCCCACAGGCTACAAAGTCTGCGAGGGCTGCGACTCGATCGTTGGCAGTGCTGCCGCGCTCTGCCCGAACTGCCACAGCTATCGCTTCGACGCCGCGCCGGATCGTGTGGTGCTCCAAGCGCGGATTCTTGGCTCGCGAGAGCAAACGTCGGTCACCGCCGATGACCTCGGCTGAGATTTCATGAGTGCTTCCATCGGCTTCAAAGAATGGCAGGTGGTTTGCGACGCCCTGGCATCCGGGCGGCAGGCGATCCTCCTGCGCAAAGGCGGGATCCATGAAGGACGTCAGGGATTTTCCTTCGCTCACGAGTCGTTTTTTCTGTTTCCCACCCGTTTCCACGCGCTTGCAGATCAGATCCGGGAAGGCGAGGTGAGCCTCCTGCCCGAATGGCAACCGGGCGACCTCATCCGCATCACCCACCATGCGGAAGCCATCTGGGCGGTCACTCTAACTGTTTTGGGCCAGGTCGCCGCGCTGGTCCCATACCACATCTACGCCGAGAAAACAGTTAGTGAGCGTTTCAACTGGGAGGGCAAGGGCATGGCGGCGGGCAGCATCCATCTCGCGCTGATCCGGGTCCGGGAACTCGCCACGCCTTGGGAATTTCCCTATGAAGCGAATTACGGCGGCTGTCGTAGTTGGGTGAATCTCCCGCCGCCGCCGATGGACTGGATGGACTCTGCTAGAACGGTGATTGATGACGAGACTTTCAACCTGCTAGAAGTCAGGATGGCCGCGGACGGGTCATTTTTTCCGGCGTGAGGAGATCGTCTAACTGCTCCTTACTGAGCCAGCCTTTTTCCAGCACGAGGCTGTAAACGCTGGACCCGGTGGCAAGGGCTTCCTTAGCGATGGCCGCACTTTTTTCATACCCGAGCACTGGGTTGAGCGCGGTGACGAGGCCGATGGAGTTTTGCACATATGCCAGGCAGCGCTCGCGGTTCGCCTCGATGCCGGAGATGCAGCGGGTGTGCAGAGCGATGGCGGCGTTGCGCAGCAGGGTGAGGCCGAAGAACAAGTTGAAGGCGATGATCGGTTCGGCCATGTTGAGTTCCAGTTCACTAGCCTCGCAAGCCATGGAGATTGTCACGTCCGCGCCGATGATCTGATAGCAAACTTGGCTAACCATTTCCGGGATGACGGGGTTCACCTTGCCGGGCATGATTGAAGAGCCGGGTTGCATGGCGGGCAGGCGGATTTCATAAAGTCCACAGCGCGGGCCGGACGAGAGCCAGCGGAGGTCGTTGCAGATTTTTGAAAGTTGGACGGCCGCGGTTTTCATCGAACCGCTCATCAACGCGAACGAGCCGCTGTCTTGGGTGGACTGTACGAGATTCTCCGCGAGGCGCACAGGCAGGCCGCTGACTTGGGCCAAATGCCGAGTGCAGAGCTCCGCATAGCCGGGCGGGCTGTTGATGCCGGTGCCGACGGCGGTGGCTCCCATGTTGACGTCGAGAAATTCCCCGGCAGCGCGCTCGATGTAGCGGATGCCGTCGCCGATCATCGAGGCATACGCGCTGAATTCCTGACCAAGGGTCATCGGCACAGCGTCCTGGTTCTCGGTGCGGCCCATTTTCAAAACGTCGGCAAATTCGCCCGCTTTAGCGATGAGCGAGGCTTGCAACTCGCGCAGAGCGGAGGTGGCGTCGCGCATGGTTAGTATGACGCCGAGCTTGATGGCGGTTGGGTAGGCGTCGTTGGTCGATTGCGAGCGGTTGACGTCGTCATTCGGGTGGAGGAATTCGTATTGGCCCTTGCGGTGGCCGAGGATTTCGAGGGCGCGGTTGGCGATGACCTCGTTGGCGTTCATGTTTGTCGAGGTGCCGGCACCGCCTTGGATCATGTCGATGGTGAAATGCTGGTGCCACTTCCCGGCGATGATCTCGTCGCAAGCGGCGATGATTGCAGCGGCGCGGTCCGGCAGCACGACGCCGAGTTCCTGGTTCGCGCGGGCAGCGGCTTTCTTCACATAGGCGAGGCTACGAACGAAGTGGCTGAAATGGTGGAGCGGGATGCCGGAGATGGGGAAATTTTCCATCCCCCGCAAAGTTTGCACGCCGTAGTAAGCGGTGTCCGGCAGCTCGCGCTCGCCGAGCGAATCGTGCTCCTTGCGCCAGGTGGCGATGACCGGCGAGCGGCCGGAAACGAGGTGCTCGTTAGAAGCTAACAGTCGCGCACTTAAACGGCGGGCGATGTGGCCGACCATCCGATAGAAGACCTCCGGTTTCTCAGCGCGAAGCTGTTCAAACACCACGCGAGGAACCAGCCAAACCCGCACCTCGGTCAGCGCGATGGCAGAGGCCGAGTGCGGCAGATCATCCAACATCACCCCCTCACTGAAGGCACTGCCCCGGGTGAGCGTGGCGAGGCGAGTGCTGCTGCCGTGGTTGCCGCGCACGATTTCAATTTCCCCTTCCTCGACGATGCCCATCCACAGCCGGGGCGCGGATTCGTGGAAGAGCCAGGCTCCAGTCGGATAGATTTGCGAGAAACCCTGCCTGATGATCGCCGCAAGCTCATCCGCCGCGATCGACATGGTATCCGCAAGTCGGGCGATGCGTTCCGGGGAAAAAATCTGGATGTTTGTGTTCATTGCGCGGGGGCGGAAGCTAGCCCGAAATCGCAGCGGGGACAAGGGTGACGCTAACGAAAAAACCCACCGCGGACGGACCGGGGTGGGTTTGGAAAATCAGACGTGCCGTACTACTTATGGCCGGTATTTCCGCTTGAAATGAAGGGCGGCGGTGGATCTGGAAATGACGCCTTGGAGGTAGGCGACTTCCTCCGCGTCGAGGTTGTGATCGACGGTGGCGAGTTTTTCCTGAGCGCGTTTGATTGCCTCCTCAACGTGAGCTTCGTCGATGTCCGCCTCACCGAGGGCGCTGTCGGTGAGGACGACGACCTTGGTCTGGGTGATTTCGGCGAAACCGGAGCCGATCGCGAGGGTCTGGACCGTGCCGTGATAGGCGTAGCGGAGTTCGCCCGGCTTCAGCGCAGTCACCAGCCCCGTGTGCATCGGCAGCACGCCCAATTCGCCATCCGCGCCGGGCAGATAGACATTGTCCACGAGGTCCGAGAAAATTCTCTTCTCGGGGGTGACGATATGGAGTTCGAGGGGCATCTTGGATTTGAGATTTAAAATTTCAAATTTGAGATTTAATCACGCGGCACCGAGTCGATGCCCCCCTTCATATAGAAGTTGCCTTCTGGCACGTCGTCGAGCTTGCCGTCGAGGATTTCGGCGAAGCCTTTTACGGTGTCGGCGATGGAAACGAGGACGCCGGGGACGTTGGTGAAAACTTCCGCAACGTGGAAGGGTTGAGTGAGGAAACGCTGGATTTTCCGAGCGCGGAACACACTGGTTTTGTCCTCATCGGAAAGCTCGTCCATGCCGAGAATGGCGATGATGTCTTGAAGGTCCTTGTAGCGTTGGAGCACCTGTTGGACACCCCGGGCGACGCGGTAATGTTCCTCACCGATAATTTCCGGAGCGAGCGCTTTGGAGGTCGAGGCGAGCGGGTCAACGGCGGGAAAGAGCGCTTGCTCGGCGAGCGAACGCTCAAGAACGACGGTGGCGTCCAAGTGGGCGAAGGTGTTAGCGGGAGCTGGGTCGGTCAAGTCGTCCGCAGGCACGTAAACGGCTTGGATCGAGGTGATGGAACCTTTGTTCGTCGATGTGATCCGCTCTTGCAGACCGGCCATTTCCTCGGAGAGGGTCGGTTGATAACCCACGGCGGATGGCGTCCGGCCAAGCAGCGCGGACACTTCTGAACCGGCTTGGGAGAAACGGAAGATGTTATCGACGAAGAGGAGCACGTCCTGATTGTCCTCGTCGCGGAAATGCTCGGCCATGGTGAGGGCGGAGAGGGCGACGCGGAGACGGGCACCGGGAGGCTCGTTCATCTGGCCGTAGCAGAGGGCGACCTTCGAGCCTTCGGTGAGGATGGGGTTGCCGTCGGCATTGAGCTTCGGATGGCCTTTTTCATCACGCTCCGTGGCGATAACGCCGGACTCGATCATTTCCCAATAAAGGTCGTTGCCTTCACGAGTGCGCTCGCCGACGCCCGCGAAGACGGAGAAGCCACCGTGGGCTTTCGCGATGTTGTTGATGAGTTCCATGATGACGACGGTTTTGCCGACGCCGGCACCACCGAACATGCCGCCTTTGCCACCCTTGAGGAGCGGGCAAATGAGGTCGATGACCTTGATGCCGGTGGCGAGGACTTCCGTGTTCGCGGATTGCTCGGTGAAAGCGGGAGCGGGGCGGTGGATCGGCGAGCGGAAGGTTGCGTCCGCGAGCGGCACGTTTTCATCCACGAGATCGCCGGTGACGTTGAAGATCCGACCGAGAACTTGTTTTCCAACAGGAATGGAGATCGGCTTGCCAAGGTCGGCAAGGGCCATGCCGCGCTTGAGACCGTCCGTGGTGGACATTGCGACCGCGCGCACCCAGCCATCGCCAAGGTGCTGTTGGACTTCGAGCACGAGCTTGGTGTCCACGCCGTTGAGGACGTATTGGATTTCCAACGCGTTGTAAATTTCAGGCAGTTTGCTTGCCTTGGAGAAATCCGCGTCGATGACGGCGCCGATGATCTGGACGATGGTTCCTTGGTTGCTCATGGAGGTATGGAGGAGAGTTAAAAGTTAGATGTTAAAAGTTAGAGGTCACTCCATCGCCTTCATGGCGGTGGTGATTTCGAGCAGCTCGGCGGTGATCGCGCCTTGGCGGAGTTTGTTGTATTCGAGGGTGAGTTCCTTGATGAATTTCTTCGCGTTGTCGGTGGCGGCCTTCATGGCGACCATGCGGGCGGAGTGCTCGGAGGCGCGGGCTTCGACGAGGGCTTGGAAGACACGGAAGTTGATGTAAAGCGGGAGAATCGCGCTCAAAACATCGGCAGGAGAAGGCTCGAAGAGAAAATCGTTGGTGGCGGTGACTTCAGCGTGGTCGGTAGGCGTCTCGACCGGCAGCAGTTGGACGACTTCCGGCACCTGGGTCATGGTGTTGACGAAGCGGGTGTAGGCCACAGTGACCTTGTCGTATTTTCCAGCGATGAAATGTTTGGAAATCAAGGCCGAGATGGCGCGCGCATCCGAGAACGGCACCGGGTCTTTCACCGTGAAATCCGCAACCACCGTGCGTCCGAGTTTTTCCATCATGACGCGCAGTTTGCGACCGACGGTCACGTAGTCCGCGTCCGCCGAAGTTTGCTTGCGAACGACTTTGGCGAGGTTGGTATTGATGGCACCGCAAAGGCCCTTGTCGGTGGAAATGATGAGCACCAATTCGCGGTTGCCGCTGCGCTTTTCTAACAACGCGTGGGTGGCATCACTGAAACTCTCGCTGATGTCCTGAAGGACGCCGTTGAGCTGCTTTGAATACTCACGACCGGCCAGCGCCTGATCCTGCGCCTTCTTCATCTTGGCGGCGGCGACAAGCTGCATCGCGCGAGTGATCTGCGCGGTGTTTTTAACCGACTTGATGCGTCGGCGGATGTCGCGGAGGTTGGCCATGTTAGGAAATAGTTAGAATCAAGAGTCCAGAATCAAGGAAGAGGGTTATTTCCAGGACTTTTTGAAATCCTCGACGCCTTGTTTGACGGCTTCGACCATTTCCTTGTCCTTCTTGAGGTCCGGCTTTTCGTTGCGGATCTTGTCGAGCAGTTCGCCCTTGCGGGTGTTGAAGAATTCACCGAGCGCGGCTTGGAAGCGTTTAACATCCGGCACCGCGACGTCATCGAAGTAACCGTTCTGCATGGCGAAGAGATAGACCGACTCCATCTCCATGGCGAGCGGGCTGTATTGGTTCTGCTTGAAGAGTTCGACGATGCGGGCACCGCGGTCGAGTTTCTTCTTGGTGGAGGCGTCGAGGTCGGAACCGAACTGGGCGAAGGCCTGAAGCTCGCGATACTGCGCGAGGTCCAGCTTGGTCGTGCCGGCGACGGACTTGATCGTCTTGGTTTGGCAAGCGGAACCCACGCGGGACACCGAGAGACCCACCGAAATCGCGGGGCGGATACCCTGATAGAAAAGGTCGGTTTCCAGATAGATCTGACCGTCGGTGATGGAAATCACGTTGGTCGGGATGTAGGCGGAAACGTCGCCAGCCTGCGTCTCGATGATCGGCAGCGCGGTGAGCGAACCACCACCCGCAGCTTCGGAAAGGCGGGCGGAACGTTCGAGCAAGCGGCTGTGGAGGTAGAACACGTCGCCCGGATAAGCTTCCCGGCCGGATGGGCGGCGGAGAATCAGCGACACCTGACGATAGGCAACTGCGTGCTTGGAAAGGTCGTCGAAAACAATCAAGCAATCCTTGCCTTGATCCATGAAATACTCGGCGATTGCGCAACCGGCATACGGCGCGAGATACTGCATGGCGGCGGCGTCCGAAGCGGAGGCGGAAACGATGGTGGTGTATTCCATGGCACCGGCGTCTTCGAGGATTTTCTGAATCCGGGCGACGTTAGAGAGCTTCTGGCCGATGGCGACGTAGATACAATAGAGCGGCTTGTGGTTCTGGAGCTTGCCATTTTCCGCCGCCTTGTTCTGGAGGGCTTGGGAAATGATGGTGTCCACCGCGATGGTGGTCTTGCCGGTGGCGCGGTCGCCGATGATGAGCTCGCGCTGGCCACGGCCAACGGGGATCATCGCGTCGATCGACATGATACCGGTCTGGACGGGGACGGAAACGGATTTGCGCTTGATGATGCCTGGCGCGATTTTTTCCATCGGATAGTTCGCGGCGGCGGCGATATCGCCCTTGCCGTCGATGGGGGCGCCGAGGGCATTGACCACGCGGCCAAGCACGGCCTCGCCGACCGGTACGGAGAGCAATTTGCCCGTGGTGCGGCATTCCGCGCCTTCGGTCACGGCAGCGTAGTTGCCGAGAAGCACGACGCCGACTTCGCTTTCCTCAAGGTTGAGGGCCATGCCGGTGACACCGCCACCGAATTCGATCATCTCATTGAGCATGACGTCGGAAAGGCCTTCCACTTTAGCCACGCCGTCACCGACTTGGCGGACGGTGCCGACATTGGTTTTTTCGACGGAGGTCGTGATGCCGGCGATCTGTTGTTCGAGTTCCTGAAGGATGCTGCTCATAAGAAAAATTGGCTGGGGATCGGGGTTCGGTGTTTCAGCAAAAAAGAAGTTAGAAAAGGTTGGCAAGGCGATCGAGGCGGTTCTGGACGGAGCCGTCGAAAACATCATCGCCCACGCGGATGCGGAGGCCGCCGAGGAGGGCGGGAGTGACTTGATATTGGATCGCGAGGTCCGGGCCGTATTGAGTGGCGAGGCCGGCGATCACGCGCTGGCGGGTGGCAGCGTCCATTTCCACGGCGCTCTCTACGGTCACCTTGCGGCGGGCGAGTTCGAGACGGGTCAGGCGTTGGAGGGCGGCGAGAATGGCCTTGTAATCCCGCGGCTGGGCTTCGATCAAGCGAGCGATCACGGTCTGCATTTTCGCGGCGTCGAACCGGTCGCCCGTCTGGCAAAGCCCGAACAAGCGGCGAGCGGCGGCGGCGGCGGTTTTTGAAATTTTCATGGCGCGGAAAAATGGGAAACGGGCGATTAGCCTTCGACCTTGGCCAGGGCGTCTTCATTGATGCGCTTCTGGTCGTCCGCCGTGAGGAGTTTGCCGGTGACTTGGGAGGTCGTCGCCACCACGAGGCGGCCGAATTCACGCTTCAACTCGGCGGTGAGACGCTCGCGGTCTGCCTTGGCGGCGGCTTCCGCCTTGGCGAGGATTTGTTGGGCGCTTGAAATCGCTTCCTGAGCCTTTTGCTCGGTGAAAGTGGCGGCTCCTTGTTTCGCCTCGGTCACCATGCGGACGGCTTCGTCATTGGCCTTGGAAATAGCGGCGGCGGTGGTTTCCACCGAGTCGGCGAGCTGGCGCTCGATAAGCTTGATCTTATCTTCACCGGCGATGATGCGGGCGCGGCGCTCTTCGAGCATTTTTAGAATCGGCCCGAATGCGAATTTATTGAGTACGAACAGGACCACGCAAACATTCAGGATCTGCGCGAATAGCAATGACCCATCAACGTCAAACGTCCTGACGATAGCTTTGATAGGATTGCCGGAATCTGCAACCGCAAGAACATTGATGAAATCGAGCATGGCGCTGTGGTTTAAAATGAACGAAAAGTGAAGGCGAAAAGATACCGGCGGGTGTTAGACCCGCCGGTATCGGGTGATTAACCTTTGACAAGAGCGGCGACGAAGAAGGCACCTTCGACGAGCGCTGCAAGAATGATCGAGATCGTGAGGATGGCTCCGGATGCGCCGGGGTTGCGGCCGGTGGCTTCAGCAGCTTTGCCGCCGATGAGGCCGATGCCGATGCCGGCACCGAGGGCGGCGATTCCGGCTGTTGGATTGCCGGTTAGTTCGCTGAGATAAGGGGTGAGGTCGATGAGGGTTGTCATGAATTTGATGGTTGTTGTTTTACAGTGTTGGTTTTTCCGCTCCCCACGAGGATTTCATGGTCAGGGCGGGAAATTTCAATGGGCTTCTTCGTGGTCGTCGCCGTGATCGCAGATCAGTTGGAGAAAGACTGCAGTCAGGAGCATGAAAACCAAGGCTTGGATAAGCCCGACGAGAAGCTCCAAAAAGTAGAAAGGTAGGGCTGGCAAGAAGGCGATCTTCGGATTTACCAACTTCATCATGATGTCTAGCATGTTCTCGCCCGCAAAGACGTTGCCGAAAAGCCGGAAAGACAGCGCGACCGGCCGGAGCAGGATGGAGAACACCTCGATGATGCCCACCATGAAGAAGATCGCGATCATGAGCAGCTTCATGGGGCCATTGAACTCCCCTTTCGGCGCGAAAATGTGTTTCAAGAAACCCATCACCCCGTTTTCAGTGATTGCCCAGTAAAACCAGAGCACCGTGGCGACCAAAGCCAGCGCGAGGGTCATATTGAGGTCGGCATTGCCACCGCGCAAAATCGGCGCGTCGCCCCATTTGATCGTTCCGACTCCAGGGAAGAGTCCGATCCAGTTGGAACACAGGATCATGATGAAGACCCCGCCGAAAAACCAGAACGTGCGTTTGACAAGATGGGCGCCTAAAATCCCTTCAAGGAAGTTATAAAGGCTTTCCACCAGCCATTCGGCGAAATTTTGAATGCCGCTTGGAATCACCGCCATTTGACGCGTGGCTACCTTGGCAAACAAAATCACGAGCAGCGCCGCAACCCACGACATCACCATCGAATTGGTGATCGGTAGATTGTCAAAAATCCGCTCTGCGTGGAGCGGCAGCCCCTCATGTGCAGCCTCTTCCCCCGCGAAGGTGGAGATGATACCAACTAGCCAAAATGCTGATGTGGAAAGGACGAAACGCATGTGAATGACTCCGCTGACAGCGGGCGCGGGGTCTTTAAAGGAATGCCGCCAACTTTCGCAAGTTCTATTTGTGAAAAATTTCACAAGCCCAAATATCATCTTGAGAATCAAGGGTTTCGCCCCCCGCCGCCGCCCGTTTCCAGCAGCACCTCACTCGCGGAAAGTCGGTCCCGCCTAACGGATTCTGCATCCCCCCCAGCGAGCGCACGACACATCGGCCACACCTGTTAGCGGATAGATATTCATTGAATTCAACAACGAATCAGCCCTGCTCCACCAGAAGCTTATTGTCGAATCAGTTCCGCCTTACTCAGGAAACACCCGACAAGTCAAGCCGCCACTAGAAAAAAATCCTTGTAATTTCAACAGATTTTCACTTGCCAACCATCGGTCACATTCGCAGAAAGGTCGCTGCCATGAACAAAGCTGAACTTATTGAAGCCATCCAAGCCGCCCTCGGAAAAGACGCCACCAAACGCTCTGCCGACGAAGCACTCGACGCCGTTCTCACTTCCATCGCCAAAGGCGTGAAGAAGGACAAGAAAGTCCAAATCATTGGATTCGGAACTTTCGAAGTCAAAAAGCGCGCCGCCCGCCAAGGTCGCAATCCGAAGACCGGAGAAGCCATGAAAATCGCCGCCTCCAAGTCGGTCGGTTTCAAGCCTTCCTCCGTGCTGAAGGGCAGCCTCTGAAAATCTAGGAGACTCCGGTTTCCTTGAATCATCCCTAAAAAAACCAAAAAAACCCCGGCCAACTGGCCGGGGTTTTCTTTTTGATGGAATCAATCGTTCGTAAAACTCAGAACCAGCCTTTTTTGTTCGTGATATAAGTGTTGACGAATTCTTGGTCGCTCTTGGTCAGGTAGATGATTCCCTCGATCAATCCGACAATACCGAAAAGACCGCAGGTGACCAAACTCACCACAAGCTGGATCACACCCTCTTTTTGGTAGCCGAGGACGAATTTATGGGCCCCGGTCCATCCGAGGAGAATGCCCAGCAAGCCGGCGAGCATTTTCTTTTCGGCACCGGCCGGCGGCGTGGAGGGAGTGGAAGCGGAAGGTTCTGTGGACATAGTGCCCTTCGTTTACTAAACCCTCCCCAACAACGCAAGCCTCAACCCTCATGAAACCAAGAATTACCCTCGCCGAAGCCCAACTGCCCGATGGCAATATCCTCGCGCTCCAAGAGCACGATGGCCGCAAGTCCTTGCTGGTCCATGGTCAGCAAATCTGCGGCCCCGCCACCCGCGCCGCCGAAGAGGAACTCGCACGCCTCGCCTGCGCCCCCTTCCGACCCGCCCGCCAGCCGCAAATCTGGTTCGCCGGTCTGAGCCTCGGCCACTTGCTCGCCGCCGTTGCCAAGGAACTTCCGCAAAAGCGCGCCAACCTCATCGTCGCCGAGCCGTTAGCTGCGATTCCAGAGTGGCACCGCGCGCACCTCCCGGAGAGCCCCTTACTAACAGACCCTCGTGTTTCGTTAGAAGCCGACTGCGGACCAGCCGGACTCATCCGCCACGCCGGCTTGCTCCACGCCATACTCGTCCATCTCGACGCCTCGCCTACCGGGCCACGCAACCGCCCCTGGCTGGACGAACGACGCTGGATGTCCGCCGCCTACGAAGCGTTGCAAGCGGGCGGCCTTCTCGCCATCGCCGGATCGCGTCCGGTCGCCAATCTGACTCGCCGCCTCCAGGGCTCAGGCTTCGAGGTGGCGGAGTTCACCGTCCCGTCCTCGCCCAACGCGAAACGGCCTAGGTTTCTTCCCATCTGGCTTGCGCGGAAAGGTAAAGCTGCCGATTGATCTTTCCTTTCCAGCGTGCTTGACTCCCCCCGCACCCATGGCTCGCCTCACTCCCTTGCACCTCATTCCCGCCCTGATCGCCGCTGCCTCCCACGCCGGGGAAGTCATCGTCGAGCAACGGCCGTTTTCTATCGAGAAATCCTTCGGTGCTGCCGCCCTGCCCACTGGTGATTGCGTGCTGCTTCGCCTGGACCCTAAATCCTGGCCGAGCTTCGAAATCGTCCAACTCGCCGCTCACGGTTCCAAACTCGCGAAGGGCGAATCCCTGGTCCGTTTCGATGCAGAGGAAATTGACAAGAAACTCACCGATGCCCGCCGCGCATTTGAGTCCGGCACCCTCGCTCTCATTCAAGCCGAGCAAGATTCGAAGCTCTTGATCGAATCCGCGCCTGACAAGCTGGAAGCCATTCGCCGCGCCGCTGGAATCGCCAAGGAAGAGAATACCTATTTTACCCAAACCCGCCGCAAGGCCCGTGAGGAAACCGCCGGCCAGGAACTGAAACGCAGCCAGCAAATCCTCTCGAACCAACGCGAGGAACTCCGCCAACTCACCAAGATGTATGCTGCGGATGACGTCACCGAGGACACCGAGGAAATCATCCTCATCCGCCAGCAGGACGCCGTCGCCGCCGCCGAGTTCGCCCTGCGCATGGAAATGCTTGACCAAAAGCGCACCGTCGAAGTCACCCTCCCTCGCGAGGCGAAATCCCTCGCCGACAACGAGCGCGACACCGCCATCGCCCTGAAAAAAGCGGAGACTGAAATTCCGCGCTCGCTCGAACTCAACAAACTCGCCCTCGCCGCCCACAAAACCGCCCACGAGCGCGCGAAACAAGACCTTGCCGACCTCGAAGCCGACCGCGCCTTGTTCGAGTTCAAAGCCCCCGCCGATGGCTGGCTCTACTACGGCCCCATCGAAAATGGCCGCTGGATGCCCGGCGAAATTGCGAAAAGCCTCGTCCCTCACGGCCGTCTGACCGCCCACACCACCTTCGCCACCTTCATCCCTGCCAGCGCCAAGCTCACCCTCGTCGCCTTCATCGACGACGCCACCGCCCGCGCCCTCAAGCCGGACACCAGCGGCATCGCCACCCTCGCCGGGCGCGAGGATGTGGAAACCCCCGTCAAACTCCTCAAACTCGCCACCGTCCCCGGTGCCGATGGCACCTACCGCGCTGATCTCGCCGTCACCTGGCCAGCCGACCTCACCCCAGCCGCCGGTGCCACCGCCCAGGTCCGCCTGATCGCCTATCAGCAGCCCGCCGCCATCGTCATCCCTACCAAGGCCCTCAGCTACGAACCCACCGGCTGGACCGTGGAAATCAAACTCGCCGATGGCAAAACCGCACGCCGCCCCGTCAAACGCGGCCGGGTATCCAAGGAGGAAACCGAAATTCTATCAGGTTTGGAAATCGGGCAAGTCGTGGTGGTTCCTTGAAGCGATAAACGTAAGAATCCAGAGTCCAGAATCCAGAAATGAAGACGCCGTGCCTTTTCTAACATCCCGCCCACGGAATCTTCACTTCGACGTTCGATATTTGACGTTCGATCTTCGACGTCCCCTCACTCTTCTTCTCCGTCTTGTTTCTGGTTTCTGGTTTCTGGTCTCTCCTCTGTGTATTATTTCTGGATTCTGGATTCTGGATTCTTCTGTCTTAAGCGCAGCGACCACCCCAGTCACCATCTCCGCCGCCATCACCCGTGGCGTGGATTTCCTAATCTCCCATCAGAACTCTAACGGCTCATGGGGCAGCGCCGCCCACACCAAGGATCTCAACATTTACGCGCCCCTTCCCGGTGCCCACCAAGCCTACCGCGCCGGGGCATCCGGCCTCGCGCTGTCCGGCCTCATCGACGCCGCCGATGCACGCCCCGAGGTGATCGCCAGCATCGAAAAAGCCGCCGCGTGGACCGCCGCAGAATTACCGAAACTCCGCCGCGCCGACCAAACGACGACCTACAACATCTGGGGCCATGCCTACGCGCTCCGCGCCATGTCCCGCCTCTATCAGCGCGAAGCCGACCCCGCGAAAAAGGCCGAATGGGTCCGCCTCGCCCAAGGCCAAGTCGATCTCGCTAACCGTTACGAGGACGTCAACGGCGGCTGGGGTTATCTCGATTTATTCGACGGACTCACCACCCAGAAACCCTCCGGACTTCCCACTTCCTTCACCACCGCCACCATGCTGTTAGCCATGGATCAGGCCCGCACCGTGATGGGCGTGAAGCTGGATGAAAAACTCGTCAAACACGCCCTCGCCGGCCTCAACGCCCAGCGCGAGCCGGATTTTGCCTACGCTTACTCATTCGCTCATCGAATGCGCCCTCGCATGGACATCAACCGCCCCGCTGGTTCCCTAGGCCGCTCGCAAGCCTGCAACGCCGCCCTCCGCGCATTCGGGGAAAAGGCCATCACCCATGAAGTCCTCACCACCTGGTCCGACCGCTTCCTCGCCCGCGAAGGCTTCCTCAGCAATGGCCGCAAGCGCCCCGTCCCTCACGAAGCGCCCTTCCACATCGCCGGCTATTTCTACTACTACGGCATGTATTATTTCACCGAGTCCGTTAGACTTTTACCTAAAGAACAACACGCCGCCTACGCCGAACGCCTCGCCGCCATCCTGCTAGTACACCAGGAAAAGGACGGCTCATGGTGGGACTTTCCGCTCTACGACTACCACCAAGCCTACGGCACCGGCTACGCCCTGATGGCCCTCGCCTGGTGCCGCGACGCGCTTGCGAAGCCTTGATGCTGCCGCAAAAATCCGGGAGCATTGATCCATTTCTTGCCAAATTCACCCGCTTCCCCTTCACTCCGCGCCTCTTGCCCCTCAGGCGCGGATTCAAACACCCATGGCCCTCATCGTCCAAAAATACGGCGGCACCTCCGTCGGCTCGCTCGACCGCATCCGCAACGTCGCCGCCCGGATGAAACGCACCCGCGACCAAGGCAACCAAGTGGTAGCCGTCGTCTCCGCGATGTCCGGCGTCACCGATGGCCTGATCAAAATGGCCAAGGATCTCGCGGAAAATCCCAACGAACGCGAACTCGACGTACTCCTCGCCACCGGCGAACAGCAATCCATCGCCCTCCTCACCATCGCTCTCCACGAACTGGGCGTGGACGCCGCCTCCATCACCGGCAGCCAGGCCGGCATCCACACCACCGGCTCCCACACCCGCGGCCGCATCCTCAACATGGACCCGTCACTGATGCGGAGTTTCCTCGATGCGGCAAAAACCCTCGTCGTGGCCGGTTTCCAAGGCGTCACGCCGGACGGCATGATTCACACCCTCGGCCGCGGCGGCTCGGACCTCACTGCCATCGCCGTCGCCGCCGCACTCAAGGCGGATGTCTGCCAGATCCTCACCGACGTGGACGGCGTTTACACCTGCGACCCCCGCATCGTGAAAAACGCCCGCAAACTGCCGGAGATTTCCTACGATGAAATGCTGGAAATGGCCTCGTCCGGCTCCAAGGTCATGCAATCCCGCTCGGTCGAATTTGCGAAAAAATTCGGCGTCATTTTCGAAGTCCGCTCCTCCCTCAACGACAATCCAGGAACCCTCGTGTTAGAAGAACATCCCAACATGGAAAACGTCGTCATTCGCGGCGTCTCGATCGAACGCTCACAAGCCCGTGTGACCATCACCGGCATCCCCGACCATCCAGGCATGTCCGGCCGGATTCTCGGTGCCCTCGGCGATGCGGAGATCAACCTGGACATGATCGTCTCTAACATCGCCCACGACGGCTTCGCCCGCCACTCGTTCACCATGCACTCCAGCGACCTCGGCAGAGCCCAAGCCGCCCTCAAGCCCGTGCTCGCCAGCCTTGCGCCAAACTCGAAAATCGAGACCGAAGCCGGCATCGCCAAACTCTCCGCCGTCGGCATCGGGATGCGCTCCCACTCCGGCGTGGCCGCCACCATGTTCAAGGCCCTCGGCGACGCAGGCATCAACATCGGCATGATCTCCACCTCGGAAATCAAAATCGCCGTCACCGTGGACGAACCCCGCATCGAAGACGCCGCCCGTGCCGTGCATGATGCGTTTGGCTTGGACAAGATGCCGACGTAGCCTGATGGCAAAATCGGTCGCCATGAGTCCATTCATCCGCGCGCACTGACAACGGTTGACCTCAGTTTCCCGTTACAACATCTTCGGAGGGAGAGAGATAAAATGATGAATTACCGGATATTTTTGGGAGTTGCGGCGTTTTTTACGGCTGGATTTTCACCGTCGGTTCGCGCCGCGCACTACGATGTGTTTCTGCTGGCCGGACAGTCCAATATGGATGGCCGGGCATCGGTCGCGGACCTCAAGGGTGACCTCGAAAAATACGCCAAATCCAATCCCGATATTCTCATCCATTTTTCCGCCGGCGGGCTCAAACGTCCGCTAACCACCAGTCTGGGATTCAAGCCGCTGCAACCGGGCTACAGTGGCACGCCCGGAAACAAAAATGCCAATGCCCTACCAACCAAGACATTCGGCCCCGAGGTTTCTTTCGGCCCGACCATGGCGCAGGCGCTACCGGGCAAACATCTTCTGTTAGTCAAATTCGCGGAAGGTGGAACCAGTCTGGCGCATGACTGGAATCCCGGTGAACCAGGCAAGCTCTATGAAAATTTCATCAAGTTTGTCCTCCAGACGCAGGAACTCGTCAAGCGTCAGGGGGACACCTGTGAGATTCGCGGTATGGTCTGGCATCAGGGCGAAAGCGATGCCGCCATGCCTGCTGGCAAGTATCAAGCAGCGCTAACGGCGTTGATCGCCAAGGTCCGCAGCGATCTTGGTGTTAGGGATTTACCCTTCGTGATCGGCCAAGTCTTTGACAACGGCAAGCGGACCGGGATCATCAACGACCAAAAGGCCACAGCCGGTGCCGTGGCCCATGTGGGATTCGCCGATGCGAATGGCTTGAAGACGATCGACAAGGGAACCCATTTTGATGCGGGCAGCCAGATCGCACTCGGCAATCGTCTTGCCCATGAAATGATCCGCCTTTTGAAATCGCCTGCACCCTGATTCCAAATGCGGCAGGTGGATGTAGTAAGATGACGACGAATCGGATCAGTCGTATCACCTAAATGTCAATTTGCCACCTTTGACCGAGAAGGGATAGTAAATTTCTCTACGTCCTCGCGCCATGGGTGATCACGCTTGTGGAGTGCGCAAGGAACCCGCCTTAGTCCAGTTCATCTTCCCTATCATTTCCGCGCCAGCAGCGCCGCGACCGCGCGGATCGCCTCATCCGTGGCGAAGGCCCCGGCACTGAGTGCGACCTTTTCATGCGGGCGGAAATCCGCTGGATCGAGTTCCCCGGCCTGCGCCACCACCACCGCTGGCTTGCCTCGGCGCAGCGCGGTTTCCAGCATGGCCTCACAGGAGGATTCTCCCGCTTCGCCGACGATGACCGCCCTGTCGCAATCCACTAGAAGGCGTTCCAATGCCTCCTCGCGGGCCGCCATCGCCGGCGAAACCGTATCCAGAAACGTCACCCGCGCATCCTTCCAACGCAGGCGCAATTGCTGGATCAACCACGACACCCGGCGTGGTGAGAGAGTCGTTTGGCAAACCACGCCGAAGGCCGGAGAAAATAACAGGCGCGCCGTGTCCGTGGTGTCTTGCAGGATTTTTACACCGGAATTCCCACCGGAAATAGCGACACTCTCAGCATCCTCATGCCGCCCGATCACCAGCCCCTGCGCTCCTTCCATTTTTAACAATCCCAAGGCCACCTGCGCCCGCCGCACTTGCGGCGAGGTCAGATCCTCCGTGACGTGCCCCGTTTCCTCCCAGTCCCGGCGTTGCCGCACGGGGAGACCGCTGTAGGGAACCGCCACCGCGCCGAAGCGGAAAAAATCGGCGGCCTCCACGTTTTCCGCGATCCCCTGCGAGGCTAACAAGGCGCTCACTCCGGCGTCCGGCATGAACCGACCCGCCACCCCGGTTTTACGCGATTTTCCTAACAAAATCAGCCGCTCCAGCGCCTTTCGCGTGTCCTCATCCATTCCAAGTGCCGCAGCAACCCTCAACTCCACACCCCGCTTGCCGGGCGGCATGAAACGGGTGGCGTTGAGATCAGCGAAAACTTTGTTGTGCAAAGTATTTTGGCACGGGGTAGGGTGAAGTCTCTGCATGGCTGGGAACTTTGTAGCGCAAAGCTAAGTGCTTGCAAGCAGATTATTTCCCGAGTCCAAGAATTTGTTCCAGCACTCCAAGATACGCCACAAACGCCGCGCGTCCCGCGACGGTCAGGACATACAAGGTCTGCGGCCGGCCATCGCCCGTGAGTTTCTCTCCGACGATGAACTCCGCTTTTTCCAGTGTCCTCAAATGGGTGATGAGATTGCCGTCGGACATTTCCAACTGCGACTTCAGATCTTGGAATGCCCACGGCTCGACCCGCGAAGTGAGCAGCGTCATGATCGACAGCCGCCCCTTCTCGTGAATCGTCCGGTCCAGTTGGGAAAAATCGATCATCTGGAAACTTCCTCGCGCCTGCCAGTCGTGACAATCAGCGCACCATAAATCAAATGAAAGCCACCGAAGGCAACCGCCATCAGTCGCGAGGCATTGAGCATCACGATCCATGCTGGCGGGACATGAATCACCGACGAGACCGATGCCAGGCTAACCATGCCGAACAGGACAAAGCCCCAGCCTAGCCAAACCATCGACCTTGGCGCGAACTCTCGGATCGCCAACAGGGCCAGGCCGTAATGCAGAATCCACAAGCAAGCCGCCGCCCGTTCATCGCCACTGCGGACGAACAGTAGCCCCAGAAAACCACCAGCGATCACTGATGGCAGCACGCCCCGCAAAGCTACGCGCAGGCCGGAACTCCAGAATGGCCGCTGGTGCGCTGTCCGCATCCGCAGGAGTTGAAAGACATTGAATGCTAGCACCATGACCAATCCACCCAGCCACCAACTCGCCCACGCCCAGCTATGTCGGCCCTCTGAGCGCCACGCCGCCGCCAGTGCCGCCGCCCCGCCGATCAACGCCGTTTCCCCGGACAAGGCCCGGAAAATCGTCGCCCGTTCCATCACCGAGCGAATCATTCGCAATTGTTCTGCCGCTTCCTCCTGCGTCGTCATGCCTTGCTTTGCCACACAAAGCCGACTAATGGCAAGTTTTTATGGAGGATCGGCCTTGAGTCATCCATCCATCATACGCAAGTCCCTCCAAGTCATCATTCGGCACGGCCATCATCGATGCGCCTCACTTCAAAATCACGGTCATGGTGCCACTGTCGATCACCACACCTCTTCTGTTATAGAAGGCAATACCCAGCGCTAAAATGAGTGTGCCTTATTTCACAAAGATGGAATGATGCTCAAGCGACATTCGACAGCGGCGGCCTCGCCCGGCATAAAATCCGCCACGATCGGCAACGCCTCGAAGCCGGGCACAAGATTGAACGTCCGCTCGCGGGTCATGGGCTTGAGTCTGAGCGGCACGTTGGCTTCGACAACAAGCGTACCCAGCAGTTTTTTGATTTCCAATTTGCGGTCGCTGAGCCAGTTCAGTTTTTCGCCGGTGGGTGAAATGATCGGGATCACGAGTGCGGTTTTGATCGCCGAGGGATTGGCGTGACTGGTGGTCGCGCGGATGACCACTGTGTCGCGATCGAAGTGATATTCCAATATCGCTTTCACCGCGCCGGTGGCGGGCGCGGTTTGGTCCGCACTCAACAGTTGCGTGCCAATTTTAAAATGAATCACTTCGTCTTGGTCGGTGTGCGCCACGTCAGCTTTCAGATCGTGGATATTGGTGAACCATTGGTCACCTTCCCAGGCTTCGACACGCGGCGTCAGCGGATGATCCTCCGGGTCGGGATTGCGCTGCATGTTGTTTTCCTCAACCAGCACATACTTCGGCATGCTGCCAGCCAGCAAGGGTCCGAGGTCGCGATGCCAGAGCATCGAAATCGCCCCGCCAGTCGGTTGATAGATGTCTTTGCGATAGCGCCAATCGTAGGCTGTCACCGTGGCCCGCCACGGGCCGCGCGCCGCGAGCCAAGTGGCCACTTCGGGGAATACCTTCACACCGTCGGCGGTGGCACGCGGCAACTTCACCGTCGAATCCACCTGTGCGGCGATGGTTCCGTGATCCAGCAAGGTGGCCAAAACTTTGGCGTGAGTGAACGTGTGATGGACGCAGGGTTTCACGCCGTGGCTGAGGTAATGCGGCCCACCATGCAACAGCCCGCGCGTGCAGGATTTGAGAAGTTGCGTATTCTGATAGGCCGCCGCACCAAAGGCGGGGTTGAAATTCGCCATGAAGGCATAGGCTGGCTGGCAACCATCAGTTGTGCGACTGCCCCAATAAGTCCATTTGGCCTGGCGCGTGCCCCAACTGTTATCCCACGCGCCATCCGGCAACATGAATTCGAGATGACCGGCGAGGGACTTTTTCATCAACTCTAGCAACTCCGCATCTTTCGCCTCGAGCGCATAGAGCGTGAGGCCGTTCAGGGTTTCTTCCACATTGTAACCGAGATCCACCGCTTCCAGACCGCGCGGGCTTTTTCCTTTTTCGTGGCCTTCACCGAATAGCAGAACGTTTGGCCGGGAGATATAGTTTTTGATGCCACTGGCGAGCTCGCGGCTACGCTTGGCATAGTCCGGGATGTCCAACACGCGGTCGATCAAGTGCAAGGCGTAGATCGCCGAGCCACCGTAATTGATGTTAGTAAATTCCAGCGTGAAATTTTTGTAGATGTAATCCCCGGCCAGACGCAGCCGTTCAGACCAACGCTGTTTCATCGCCGGTTCTAGCAGGTCGCCATGCCAGTGCAGTGTTTCCGCCAAAGCAATCGCGCCATAAACAGTGATGCCCTTCCACGACTTCGGATCAGGAATGACCGACCACGCGCCATTTACCTGCGAAACATTCTTGGACCACTCGAACACCGCGATTCCCGCCTTGAGATAACGGTCGTCACCGGTGGTCTTCGCGAGGTGCAGGAACGGATAGACCGCATCCATGCAGCGGCCATGGATGAACCCGCAGGCCGGACATGACAGTGCGCCGTGTTGCTTGGGATCGGCCGCTTGGTTGATCTGCAAGGCGAGCATCGCATCGCCCCATTCACGCAGCAAACCGCGCAAGAGTGTGGCGAAGGCTGAGTCGTCCGACTTTGCCAGCTCCAGCGATTTGCCGAACAGATCGCCCGGCATTGACAACGCTGCGGAGCCGAGCACCAGACTTTTGCAGAAATGGCGGCGGTCGGGTATGAAGGCAGAATTCATGATTCCTTTTTCGTGCTGGAGTGTGGGCAGCGGAGGACGCCTGTGGACAGCTATTTTCTTTGCGCTCCCTTTTGCGTTCTTTGCGGATTTACGGTGAAAATTCAGATGCTTCAGCGCGAATGCTTTCGAGCTTTGGAGCTTGCAAGAGTGATCCCCTCATCTTCAAATGTCTTCCAGTCAGCCCATGAAATCCTAACGGCTTAACGGATAAAAAATCCCCCGTGACTTCTGACGGGACGAAAGTGTTTCGTACAACGCAAAATCCATTCTCTGCATTCCTAACATGAAAATCCATATCTTCGCTCCATTCCTCCTATTTGCCATCACCTGCCTGGCGGGTGCCGTCCAATCACCGCCGCCATCCAAGGCCGGACCCAACATCCTGGTCCTGCTAGCCGATGACTGGCGCTTCGACACCCTGCACGTCGCGGGTGATGCGATCGTGCAGACACCCTCGATCGACCGACTGGCAAGCGAGGGCATGCGATTCACGCGCGGCTATGTTACCACGCCGATTTGCGGGGTGAGTCGAGCCTCGCTCTTCACCGGCCAATGGATGTCGCGGCACGGCAACGAGGCCTTCAATATGTTCAAGACACCATGGGCGGAAACCTATCCCGGCCTGCTGCGCGCCAACGGCTATTATGTCGGCCACGTGGGCAAGTGGCACAATGGCAAATTCCCTTCGGAAAACTTTGATTTTGGCCGTGCATACTCCGGCACGCATTGGATCAAGCAGCCGGACGGCACAAATATTCATGTGACGCAAAAAAATGAAAATGACTCGCTGGAATTTCTCCGCACGCGTCCAGCGGATAAACCGTTCTGTCTGACGCTCGCGTTCTTCGCCCCGCACGCCGAGGACACCAATCCCTTGCAATACCTGCCACAGCCCTCGAGCATGGCACTCTATCAGGACGTCACCATTCCGGTCCCGGTCAACGCTACAGACGAATCGTTCCACCGCCTGCCGCCGTTCATTGCCAATGAGGAGAACGAGGGCCGCAAGCGTTGGCACTGGCGCTTTGATTCGCCGGAGAAATTTCAAACGATGATGAAAAACTATTACCGTCTTTGCACAGAGGTGGATCACACCTGCGGACGCATCCTGGAGGAATTGAAAAAAGAAGGCGTGCTCGACAACACACTCGTCATCTTCACCGGTGACAACGGCTATTTTCATGCCGAGCACGGACTAGCGGATAAATGGTATCCGCATCAGGAAAGCATCCGGGTGCCGCTCGTTATATGGGATCCGCGCATGGCCAAGGCGAAACGCGGAACCACGAATGATGACATCGTGCTGAACGTGGATCTGGCCCCGACCATTCTCGTGGCAGTGGGCATCAATGCGCCGGAGCAGATGCAAGGCAGGAACATCGCGCCGCTCTATCTCGCAGAGAATCCGCCGGCATGGCGCACTGAATATTTCGAAGAGCACGCGATCATCCAAAACGTCAGCTTCATTCCCGCTTCAGAGGCATTAGTCCGCAAGGATTGGAAATACTTCTACTGGCCGGACTTCAAGCAGGAACAGCTTTTCGATCTGCGCGCCGATCCGCTGGAGGAAAACGACCTCATCGCCGATCCCGCACAAAAGGACCGCTTGGTAGAGATGCGCCAGCGTTTCAACGAACTCAAAGCCGCCGCTAAATGACCCGCTGATCTCGGTCTTCTCGTTCACTGATATCAACGATTAATCTCATCTGGGCCAATCACTTCGGCAACAAGAAGCTCATCGCGACTCTCAAAAAATCCCTCGTCCTTGCTCGGTGCGCGAAAGCGGAGATAGCTTACTTCAGCGGCGTGAGGGTGAATTCTTTGATCGTTACATCGCGGCTCCCTTGGAGGAGTTCGAAGTTGAGGATATTATGCCCCTTGGTTAGGGGAATTTCAACTGGCTTGGATTGCTGCCACAAGCCGACCGTGTAGGGAACCGCGAGTTCGACGGGCGATTTGCCATCATTCGCTGAGAACAGGAATTTTTGCCCCTCTTGCAAAGTCGCCACCCGTGCGGTCAGCGCATACTTGCCCGCTGCCGGTGCATCAAACACATATTGAGTTTTGAAACCACCGGCGCAATGCATCTGCATACCGCCGGAGAAACTCTTCACGGCTGCGCCTGATCCCGTTGACTTGCTGTGTGCCACGGCTGGGATGGCGATAGAACCGTCACGGCCCACAACCACCTTCTCGTCCGCAGAATTGACAGCCGCTTGCTCCGTATTCTGTTTTTCCTGCGGCTCATTGGCCTCGGCAAGCTCTTGGCCAAGCGGCCCAAGCTCAACCGCGTGGGCCGCCAGAGCAACCGTTAGATAATGGCTGGTGCTGCTCCAAAAACCGCCAGCAACCTGCTTGCGATCATTGTAGGCCTCCTCGCCAAGAATACGGCTAACCCACTGTGCCCGCAGCACCTTCATGTAATCCTTCGCATTTTCCCTTGCTTGGGACTCCAGCAGGAAATCCGTGCCGCTGCGGGGCGCATCATCCTTGTCCCACCAACTGGCTTGGAAACCGGCACCGAGATTGATGACCCAGCCCTTCGGCGTCCAATGACTCAACGCGGCATGAGCGTGTTGCGTGACACCCCAAACCGGGATGCCGAAACTCCGCAGGATAAAGCGACCAAAAAACGCGCGCCGACCGCACACGCCGCCATCCTTGGGGATGTTCTGATAGGTTTGCAATGACGGGAGATCATCCTTCACGCATTGCGAACCGTAGGGGACCTCGGTTCTAACCGCCATGGAATATCGCCAGCCGTAGTTCGGATTCGTCACATGGTCAGGACGGTAGGTCCGGAGCATCTCGCGCCCCCACGCCAGAATCTCATCCGGCGCGTCGCAGTCCACAGCCATCCGGTATTCCCACGTTGTAAAGTTTTTGAACGCCGGATCCAACTCACCGGCAAGATAGGCCTTTTCATAATGGAGGAAGCGTTTGACCGGATCCACGATGGCCGGCGCATGGGTCTGGTCGGCGGCGTTCGACTGCTTGATTGGCACGGCATGCTCCAGACTGGTGGCCAAAGCCAAACGCTGCATGTTCCCTTCCTTGGCCTTCGGACTGGCCTGTAAAATCTCCGCGTAAATTTGCATCGCCTTACCAAACTTGCCGGAACTCGCGCCACCGGCTTCGAGCATTTCTTTCATCAGCTTGTCATCGGCCAGGAGCTTCTCTACCAACGCCTCTTGTTCACTTCCCTGCTGGGCGAACTCCGCCAATCCCCTTGGCGTCGCCTCGGCCAACACGGTGCATTTGACGAGTTTTGCGTCCAGTTTGTCACTCGACAAGAAGGGCTCGATTTCCGCCAGAATGGCTTTGGCGGCGGTTTGCTCATCGGTGCGCGCCTTGGCCAATGCCGTTTGCGCGGTTTGATTCGCCTGACCTGCCTTGGCCGCCTCGGCTTTTGCTTTGTCCAAGTCTGCCTGACGCTCCTTGAGGGCTTTAATTCCGTCCTCCTTGTTTGCCTGCCACTTGGCCAAATCTTTCTTTGCAGCTTCACGCTGAGCGTCGGTGGTCGCCTTCTTCAAGGCGGCTTCCGCTTGTGCAATCCCCTTATCGGCACCACCGATCCATTTGCCCTTGGCGTGTTCCACCAACCCTTGTGCCGCACCCACTTTGGCCATGGGTTCCTTTGTCGAATTTGCCGCAGCTTCCGCCTTCTTGAGCGTTTCCCGGGCTTTTTGCAGGGCGGATTTCTTCTGCTCGGCAACCACCGGCAAGGACCTGGTGATCTCCGTCTGCAAGGCCTTCAACTCATCGGAATACTTCGCAACAAGCTTCTGACCCTCTGCAGCGAGCATGGTTTCGGCGGCCGATTTCGCCTTGGCGGCCAATACGTTAGATGCGCTGCTTGCCATGACGGCGAGCAGACACCCGATTCCCAATAACTTCTTGTGGTTCATAACTCGTATTCTGGTCTTTCGTTGAGTAGTGGTGAAGTAAGGTCCTTTATCACAGCGATAAGGTCCTTTATCACAGCGGAAGCATGTAACTTAACAGAGTTCCCAGGCGCTCTCTGAGCTTCGACCGTGGGACGATCGCGTCGATGAGCCCATGCTCTAACATGAATTCCGCTGTCTGGAAACCTGGCGGCAAATTTTGGTGGGTGGTTTCCTTGACCACGCGCGGCCCGGCGAAACCGATCATACATTTCGGTTCGGCCAAGTTGATGTCGCCGATGGTTGCGAAAGAGGCGGTGACACCGCCGGTCGTCGGGTGGGTGAGCAACGAGATATACGGCAGTTTCGCTTCGGATAGACGAGCAAGTGCGCCGCAGGTTTTGGCCATTTGCATCAGTGAGAGCATGCCCTCCTGCATCCGCGCGCCGGACGAGGCGGAGACAATGATGACGCCGCGTTTCTCGGCGATGGCCGTCTCAATGGAGCGGGTGATTTTCTCCCCGACGACCGAACCCATCGAGCCGGCGAAAAATTTGAAATCCATCACCGCGATCATCGCCCGCTGGCCTTGGATTGTCAGTCGCCCACAGATCACGGCGTCATCCAGTCCGGTTTTTTCCCGCAGTCCGGCGGTCTTCTCGGCATAACCGGCGAACCCGAGCGGATTGGCGGAGATGAGTCCGATTTCCGTTTCCTCAAAGGAATCCGGATCCGCCAACATTTCGATGCGCTCACGGGAGTCGATCAGGAAATGATGGTTGCAATGCGGACAGACATGAAGGTTTTGCTTGAGTTCGAGCAAGTGGACCAAGGCGTCACAATCCGGACATTTGACCCAAAGGCCTTCCGGCATGTCATCGCGTCGATCATGGCTGCGCAGGCGGGGTTTGCTAAAAATGCCCATGGGATTTGGAATTTGCTGTCTGATCCGAGTTGCCGCAGCAAGTCTCTCGTGGGGTGAAGCTAGTGGCGATGTGCGGCGGCGACAATCCTCTTTTGAGCGAACTCGCGGCGAAACGCGAAAGCAGTAGAATTCCGAAGCCAGGGCCGCTTTGATGAAATCTGGCTGGCTGCCACTTACGAAGTCGTTCGCCCGGGTCCTATTTCCCTGCCAAACTCACGGATTCAGCAATGCCCGCACCATCGCCGCATCCAGCTTGGTGGAAATATCCGCATTGGCTAAAATCCCCGCCGCGAGCCTGCCTTTTTCCTGCTGGAGCTTGTGGATGCGTTCCTCAACGGTGTCTTGGCAGAGCAGTTTGTGGACGAAGACCGGCTTGTCCTGGCCGATGCGGTAGGCGCGATCGGTCGCCTGAGCCTCAGCGGCGGGGTTCCACCAGGGATCGTAATGGATCACGGTGTCGGCAGCAGTTAGATTGAGGCCGGTGCCGCCAGCTTTGAGTGAAATGAGGAACAGCGGGGCCTTACCGGTTTGGAAGTCCTCGACGAGTTTTCCCCGGTCCTTGGAGGCTCCGGTGAGTTTCAAATAGGGAATTTTCTCCTGAATCAAATGTGCCTCGATCAAGGCAAGCATGGTGGTAAACTGCGAGAATAACAGAATCCGCCGGCCTTCCTCGATGAGTAGGGCGAGCAACTCGGTGAGGAAATCGAGCTTCGCTGATTCGTGGACGTCGTTGGCAAAATCCTCGGGCAGCAGACGCGGATCGCAACAGATCTGGCGGAGCTTGAGCAGGGCGTCGAGAAAGACGATCTGGGATTGCTCGATCCCGCGTGCGGCGATGGCTTCTCTAACACGCTTGTCCATGGTGGCGCGGACGGTTTCGTAAAGATCCTTCTGCCCGGTGTTCAGCTCGATGAGGTGGACCAGCTCGGTTTTCGGCGGGAGTTCCTTGGCGACCTGATCCTTGGTGCGACGGAGGATGAGCGGGGCGACGCGTTGTTTCAGCATCGCGTTGCTCTCCACATTGCCGTCTTTTTCGATGGGGTTGCGGAAGCGTTTGTTGAAGGCGTCTTCCGTGCCGAGGAAGCCGGGGACGAGAAAATTCATGAGGCTCCAGAGCTCGCCGAGATGGTTCTCGATCGGCGTGCCTGATAGACACAGGCGCTGGCGCGCGTCGAGCTTGCAGGCGGCCTGGGCGACCTTTGATCGTGGGTTCTTGATGTTCTGCGCCTCGTCCATGACGACCATGTGGAACGGCACGGCGGCGAGTTTCTCGATGTCGCGCTGGAGCAGGGCGAAGGATGTTAGCACGAGGTCGGCATGGGGAATCGAGCGAAAATATTTTTTCCGCTCGGGACCGTTCAGCACCAGCACCCGCAGGTCCGGAGTGAACTTGAGCGCCTCTGCCCGCCAGTTCGGGACGACGGAGGTGGGCGCGATGACCAACACCGGCAGGCCGCGCGAGTGGCCGGATTGTTTTTCAGTTAGGATGTGGGTGAGCGTTTGGAGTGTTTTGCCCAGGCCCATGTCATCGGCTAGAATTCCATGGAGTCCATGCCGTGCGAGGAACTGCATCCAGTGGAAACCCGCTAACTGATAGTCGCGCAATGTGGCCCGCAAACCAGTGGCAGCAGGGACCGGATCGATGCCGGAGAAGTCCTTTAATTTTCCCGCCAGCTCGACCAGATTCGGTGGGGTGTCGATGCCCATGCCACCGAGACCGGCGAGCGACGCGGCGTCCAGCGCGTGGAGGCGGGCCTTGTCGGGAAACTTCGGATCGATCAGCGCGGCGAGGTGTTGCAGGATTTTCCGCACGCGGCCGATGGGGAGTTTCAACGCATCACCATCCGGCAGCGGCGCGTAAATGTGGCCGTTGTTCGGACGGTCCAGCGTTTCCTCCAGGAAATCATTTTCTAGCAAACCCGCGAGGATCGGTAACAAATCGTAGCGTTTTCCCGCGACATCGAAGCCGACGGACAGGCTGAACCAGCCGCCATCGCCCGGATTTAACGAGCTGTCCCAATGCGTCGGGTCCGCCTCGTGGACGCGGTGGCCGACGCTATCCGCAACGGTGACTCGCCAGCCGAGCAATTCTAACTTCTCGACCATTTCCCCGCGGAATTGGTGCCAGAAGGCATCGGTCGGCACACGACTGGGATCGGGGAACCAGCGGTCTGGCGTGCTGGATTTGTGGGATTCCCGGGACTTGAGGTTGAGGAGAAATTGCCACGCGGAGTTCGATTGCAGCGAGGACAGCCCGGTATCGCGGAGCTGCTGGGTGGCGGCGTTTTCCGCTGCGGCATCGTGTTGGAGAATCGCGGTCCGACCCTCATGGGTGATCGAGCTGACCCACTCGGGGGCGCTTGCCCGCAGCGAGCTACGATGTCCGTCGTAGATCACCGACGCCTCGGCGGAAATCCAGAAATCCGGGTCCGGTTGGCCGAGTGACTGGAGCAACAGGCGCGTCGCCTTGTCCACCGGCTCGCGGGTGACCCGCAGCTCGAAGCGCGGGTCCAGCCGCAGGCGCGCCAACTCCGGCGGCGGATCTTGCATCAGCTCCCGCGCACTCGGCAAAGCTGCGGCGACCGCACCGACTATACCCCGGCCCTGCAAGCGCGATGGCTCACGTTCCTTCGCCGCTTTTGTTAGGAGGGCTGCCGCATGATGGCAGAAACCGCCGAGCTCGCAGGAGCAGAAAGTTTCAAAATCCCACCCGCTACCGGCCTGCCAGAGATTCACCTCCGTTTCAGCCTGCGACACCGCAGCGAAGAGGCTGATGGAACCCGGCGCGGTTTCCTCCATTTTCAAATCCCTCACCTTGCTAACAAGCGGATTCGCGGCGGCGAGGATTTCGTCGTCGAAACGATCCTTCCAACGGGAACCCCCGAGAAACGCGGAAATGTCAGTGGTTGGTGGCAATGTCCCGGCAGGGTCCAACATGGCGTCGCAGCGTCAAGCCTCCGCTGTGTTCTTGTGCACCGCGAAATTTATTTCGCCCGCGAAGCGAGACCAGACCAAAACGCCATCGAGAGATCACAGCCCTACAATCATGTGGATGAAACCCGTCCGACGCAGCGTAATCGAGCCGGCAGACCACCCGCACGGATCGCCCTTTCACATGAAAACCTACCTCATCCTCCTCAGCCTAAATGCCGCGCTGCAAGCCGCCGATCCTCCGGCGTCAATCGTCCTCTGGCCCAATGGCGCACCCGGCTCCGAGGGTAAAAACACACCGGAAATCGTGCAAACCTCCGCCAGCGGCGAGCAGCGAGTTTCCAACATTCACCAGCCCAGCATCACCCCCTATCTGCCAGCCAAGGACAAGGCTAGTGGTGCCGCCGTCATCGTCGCGCCGGGCGGTGGCCATAAAATGCTCTGCACGACGCACGAGGGCAGCAACGTCGCCGAGTGGTTGGCTGCTCACGGGATCGCGGCATTTATGCTGAAATACCGCCTCGCGGAAGAGCCCGGTTCGACCTACACAGTGGATCGGGATGCCGTCGGCGACATGCACCGTGCCATCCGCTTGATCCGCAGCCGCGCCAGCGAGTGGGGCATCAATCCTGCGGCTGTCGGGGTGATGGGCTTTTCCGCTGGCGGGGAAGTCTGCGCGATTTCCAGCATGAACTTCGACAAGGGAAATCCCGTTGCCGTCGAACCACTGGACCGACTGAGCGACCGCCCGGATTTCCAAGCACTCATCTATCCGGGCCGCACTGTCCGCATCGTGCCGTTCAAGGATTCGCCACCCGCCTTTCTCGCTGCCTCCGCGAATGATCGCAAAGACATATCCGAGGGCTTGCTCAAGGTGTATCTGGATTTCAAGACCGCCGCTGTCCCGGTGGAGCTCCACCTGTATTCCAGCGGTGACCACGGCTTCGGTCTGCGCGCTGGCGGAGCCGCGCCGGTAAACGCTTGGATCGACCGCTTTTACGAATGGCTGCAAGATCGGAAATTCCTCACCCCGGTCAAATAAGCAATGCTCCACCTCCTTTTCATCTGCTCCCAAAACAAACTCCGCAGCCCCACGGCAGAGGCGGTGTTTACCGGTATGTCCGGCATCGACGTGGACTCGGCGGGCTTGAACAACGACGCCATCGTCCCCCTAACACCCGAACAAGTCGAATGGGCGGACGTCATCTTCGTGATGGAAAAGGAACATCGAAACAAACTCACCCGGAAGTTCAAACGCCACCTCCACCGCCAACGCATCATCGTGCTCGGCATCCCGGACGACTTCGCCTACATGGAACCCGCGCTGGTCGCTTTATTAAAAACCAAGGTCACCCCGTTGCTCTGAAATAAGAACCCACATCCCACGTATCCTCCCAGCTCATGCACACCCTGCTTCGTTTTCTACTCCCTGTCGCCGCCATCAACAGCGTCTGCGCCCTGCCCGAGGGCTTCGTCATCCGCCAGTTTGCCGGTCCGCCGGAGGTGGACTACGTGACATCCGTCAGCGCCGCTGGCAATGGCGACCTCTACGTTTCCTCAGACCAAGACGGCTCGCTCGGCCACGCACCGCACATGGGCCGTGTCTTCCGTTGCCGTGACAAGGACGGCGACGGCAAGGCCGATGAGATCATCAAATTCATCCCGGACGTGAGCAGCCCACGCGGACTGCACTTCGTCGGCGACACCCTTTACCTGATCCACCCGCCCTTCTTGACTGCCTACCGCGACACCAATGGCGATGGCGTGGCGGATGAGGAAAAACTGCTCGTCAAAAACCTCGGCGGCGGCATTGAGCACCCGCGCGGCGCGGACCACACCACCAACAGTGTGCGCATGGGCATTGATGGCTGGCTTTACATCGCCGTGGGCGACTTCGGTGCGTGGCCCGCCACAGGAACTGACGGCTCCACCTGCCTGCTCAATGGCGGCGGCGTGCTGCGCGTCCGCCCGGATGGCACTCAGGTGGAAACCTACTCCACCATGTGCCGTAATATCGTGGACATCGCCATTTCCCCCACCTTGGACCTTTTCAGCCGGGACAACACCAACGACGGCAAGGGTTGGAACACCCGTTTCCTCCACCACACTGCGCTCAACAACCATGGCTACCCTCGACTTTACCAAAACTTCGCGGATGAGGCCACCCAGCCCCTCGCCGACTACGGCGGCGGTTCCGGCACCGGCGCGCTATGGCTGAGCGAACCCGGTTTCCCCCAGGAATTCACCGACTGCCTTTTCTCCTGCGATTGGACGACCGGCAACATCTACTACCACCCGTGGAAACGCACCGGTGCCAGCTTCGCCATCGAGCAGAAGGTCTTTGAGAAACTCCCCCGCGCCATCGACATCGACGTGGACGGCAACTCCCGCCTCTACCTTGCCGACTGGCGCGGCGGCAGCTTCAACTTCGCCGGTGCCGGCAAGCCCGTCAGCATGATCCAACAGGTGATTTTCCCCGGTGCCCCCCCCGCGAAATACACCGACGTCGCCAAGGCCACCGACCCCGAGCTCGTGAAACTCCTCGCCTCCGCCAGCGCCGTCCAGCGGCTTCAAACCCAGCGCGAAATCCTCAGACGCGGTAAAAAACCCCTCTTCAATGACGGCATCACCGCCATCGCCAAGGACCCCAAACAAAACGTGGCCATCCGCACCGCCGCCATTTTTACCTACAAGCAGCTCTATGGTATTGAGAGCACCAAGTTCCTCGCTACGCTCTGCACCGACGACGCCGTCCATGAGCTCGCCCTCCGCGCCATGACCGACCTCCGCAGCGAGCTGGACGGCGTGCCAGTGAAGCTCTACGTGGATGCCCTGAAAGACAAAAACGCCCGTGTCGCCCTCCAGGCCATCGTCGGGTTGGAACGCCTAAAGGCCAAGGAACAGTCGGACGCCATCCTAAGCGCGTCCATCGACTGGCGCGAGGAAGGCGATTCCCCCCGCCTCCAACACACTGCGATGCAGGCGCTCGTCTCGCTCGGCAATGCGCCCGTCCTGCTCCAAGCCGTCGCCAACCCCAAGACCCGCAAGCTCGCTCTGCTGGTGCTGGAACGGATGCCACAAATGGATGTCGTCAACGGCCTGCTCGCCATTTTCAGCAAAAATTCCGATCTCGATGCCCGCTACGACATCCTCGCCGCCCTTGCCCGCCTCAGCCACATTGAGAAGCCGTGGGACCTCAAAAGTTGGTGGAGCACCCGCCCCGATGACCGCGGCCCCTACTTCGACCCCATCGCGTGGGAAGGCACCGCCACCATCATCCCGGCGATTGAAAAAGGCTTCGGCATGATCGCCCCCGCCCGCCAGAACAACATGCTCGACGTCCTCGGCAAAAACCGCATCGCCATCGCCGACCTCAAGCTTGGTGGCGTCGATCCTGTCATCGGCGCACTCAGTGCCAAGGAAATCAGCAACACTCAGCTCATGCTCCTCGTCGATGCCGCGAAAGACAACAAGCGCCCAATCGCCCAGCGCATCGAAGCCTATAAGGCCCTCTCCAAGGCCGAGGAAAAAGCCTCCATGCCCTACCGCCTCGCCACCCTCGCCATGTGGAGCCAGGATAAAAAACCACCCGCCGAGTTGGCCGATCTCATGAGTGAGTTCGTCAACGATCCCCTGCGTGGTAATGAGATTCCTGCACTCCGCGAAATCGCTGCAAAGCAAGGAAATGCCGCCAGCCGCATCGCCTGGAAGGCCATGCTCACCGTTCTCAAAAGCCCCCTCGCCAAGCCCAACGCTAAAAATCGCGTCCAGCAGGAACTCGACAAAAAGCCCCATGAAACCGGCCTCTTCCTCGCCATCGCCGACCTCAAGCTCCCTGGCCTAGAAGCACAAATCGAGGCTGGCCTCCACTGGGATAACACCGAGGTCATCAACGCCGCCAACGCCGCCAAAGCCGCCGTCGCCTCAGCCACTCCGGCAGCCGGCAATGCCAAACACATCGCCGAACTTCCACTCCCGGACGTCGCCAAAGCGGCAATGACTGGCAAAGGCGACGTCGCCATCGGAGCGCGTCTCTTCGTCGCCCAAGGCTGTGTCACCTGTCACTCCATCGACCTCCAGGCCACCCAAAAAGGCCCCTACCTCGGTGCCGCTGGCGCGAAATTCACTCGCGACTACCTCATCGACTCCGTGCTGGAACCCAGCAAGGTCGTCGCCCAGGGCTTCCAAACCGTGGTCTTCACCCTGAAGGACAAGAGTTCAAAAATGGGCTTCGTCACCAACGAGGCCGACGGCGTGATCGAAATGCGCGACATCGCGGGCCAGGTCAGCCAAATTAAACGCGCCGACGTGAGCGAGGAAACCCACCTCCCGACATCCATGATGCCACAGGGCCTCGCCGCCGGCCTCAGCGTGGAGGATTTCACCTCGCTCATCGACTACCTGAGTTCGCTCAAATCCAAAGGCGGTTGATCTCGTTTTCCTGCGCGATTGGGTTCTTGTCGCAGCGCTGGCCGAGTGCGTAAAAATAGGGAGTGAATATAGAGTTGCTATTTTCCCGAAAAGAAACCAAAACCTGCGAGCCGAAATAATCAATCTTTCCTAAGTAACTGATGAGTACCAGCCGTTTTGTAAGTGGTTCGTCGATCATCCTCGCAGGATGGCTCGGAGCAACGTTTCTCAACGAAGTGCCCGCGCAACGGTATCCGAAGCTCGACAAAAAATCGGTGCCCACCGCTGTGAACGTGACCCAAAGCAGTTTGCTGATCGCAAACCAAGAAAAGCCGGAGGCGGTCTCCTTAGCGCACTAACAGCCTCGCACCCATGCCCGACGCACCGATCAGTTGCGATAGAAAACCACTGCCGCTCGAAGTGGAGGCTGGAACGCATTGGTGGTGCGCCTGCGGCCGCTCCGCGCATCCGCCGTTTTGCGACGGCTCCCACAAGGGCACGGGTCTGCAACCTGTAAAATACGAAGTGGCCGAGAAAAAAACCGTGTGGTGGTGCCAGTGCAAACACACCGCGAACCCGCCACTCTGCGACGGCTCGCACAAAAGCCTGCCGCTGCCGGAGTGACGGGAAATCCCCCTCAATAGCTTTTCAACCACTCGACCACGTCGGCCACATCCTGCGCCGTCATCCCCAGTTGATCCGCCCCAAGCATGAGCGAATGATCCATGTCCTTGCGCCCGGCGACCTGCTTTTTCGGCACCTTCTGGGTTAGCCCCCCGGTGGACATGATCACCATCGGTTCGCCATCCACAATAAGGCGACCGTCGATCAATTTGCCATCCTTCAGCTTGATCTCCGTTCCCTCGAAACCATGGGAAATATCGAAGGAAGGTTCGACGATGGAGCGAGCAACGACTTCCGGCGGCTGGCGGCTACCAAA
>JANXMQ010000056.1 GCA_025354565.1 Akkermansiaceae bacterium | reverse complement strand
ACACCAAGCGCATGGTGCTTGGCATTCTCGGTTCTGGATCTGGTTCTAATATGCAGGCGATCTTGGACGCGATCGCGGCGGGGACGCTTGAGGCGCGGATCGGTCTGGTGCTCTCGGACAATCCAGACGCGTTCATCCTCGAGCGCGCGAAGCAGCACGGGATCGCAACCGGGGTGATCGACTGCCGAGGATTTCGCACAAAATTTCCGGATGAGGCGCAGGCGGAAACGGCGCTTCGCTTGAAACAGGCGGGAGTCGAGCTGGTGTGTCTCGCGGGATTTCTGAGGCTGGTGAAACGCCCGCTGCTGGAGGTTTTCCCCAATCGCATCCTCAACATTCACCCGTCGCTGCTGCCGGCGTTTCCTGGACTGGAATCCTGGAAACAAGCGCTGGACGCGGGTGCGAAAGAGGCGGGTTGCACGGTGCATTTCGTGGATGAGGGCATGGATACGGGGCCGATCATTCTTCAAGAAAGCGTGCCAATTTTATCCCACGATACGGCGGAGTCGCTGCACGCGCGGATTCAGGGGGTCGAACATCGGCTCTATCCGGCGGCGATCCGTAAGGTGGGTTGACGAGGCTGCGAGGTCAGCCTTGCGAGGAGGTGGGTATCTGGGCAAGGAGAGTCTCCGGGACAAGCTGTTAGGGCGGATGGATAAGGCGAAGTCAGGAAGCCATAAGAGTGCAAGTCACGCAGGACGGCCGTGGGCAACGCTTGGCTCGCCAAGCGCCTGGCGATGAGTCACCCTTCTTAGGTGAGCACCCTGGTCCAACGGATTCGCCGGAATAAAAAGGAACAGAAAATTCTGAGAAAATATGAGACAATTTAAAAAAATCTAGGACGGACCCTGTTTATTCATATCGCCAACTCTAAAATCTGATCATTCTCGGATGAAGTTAATTCATCCTGCCCGGCTGCTAACCAGCCCTCAATCGCCTCGCGGAGGTTCAATTCCAATTCCATCTTGGTATCGCCCTGTGTGACACATCCGGGCAAGGCTGGCACCTCTGCCCAAAACCCACCTTCCTCGGCTAAGTGTATGATCGCTTTAAATATCATGGTTTCAGATTACCGCTTCTTTTTGTCTGGGAAGTTGTATTGTGATCGCCGTTGGACGTAGCGACTTGTTCGGCAATTCGAGACGACTCACTCGCTATCCTACGCTGAATATAGTCGTCCACCAATAGCTTCAGGAGAATATCTTTCTTGCTAACAACAAGATCACGATATGCGGAAATCAGAAACAATAGAGCTACTATTAAATACCAAAGCGCATCAGAATTGATCAACCTTTCGTCCCCAAGATAATACACAAATCCTTTGTTCAACATGCGCAAAAAGTAATAACACGCAACGGCAAATTGTAATATTCCGGATAGGATTTTTCGCTTCGTGCGCAAGTTTTGTGAATTAGCGATTTGATAATATTTCTCTACGTCTACCGATATGGTCTTCATCCGATTATTTTTATTGGCCGAACAGTTGAGTTCGTATCATGTCCGGCAGTGATATCCAGACAATTCATCTGCGGCAGGCCTGCCCGCTTCATTTTGTCTGGGAAGTTGTATTGGGGAAGTTGTATTGGCCACCCACGACGTGTTCGCTTCATTCTGTTTTAAGCGAGAGGACAATAGGCGGGAAACTGTCTGACATTAAGGATCCGAATGTGAACTTCAGGTCGGCTACGCCCTTACCTTTATAGGGAGAAGTCCACATAAACTTGTAAGTCTTTCTGGCTCCCGAGTTAAGATACTCGAAGTTCGGAGGGAAGGAATCTATAGAAAGAGCTGTCATCGCAGATTCTGATCCGTTCCTTGTTATCACAAGTGTGTGAGAAATCTTACTGAATCCTTCCGGTTCGTTATTTTTGAAAGCAGAAACTTGAGGCAACATAACCTTTTTCTGGGTCGGATTTGCAAAGGTAACTGTGAATTGGACCGTGTCACCAACACGGACTCGGTCTTTGTTAGCCGTGAGTATGACGTATGGAACGCCCGGAGCGGGCGCTACAGAACTGGTGGGCTGCGCTTCCGCGATAAGGATCCCAATGCACGACAGTGCGATGGCTGGCGTGCGTGAATTAAGAAGATTCATACATTTAGAAGGCGCAGACTTTTCTCAGCGAACAGTTGAGTTCGTATCATGTCCGGCAGTGATATCCAGACAATTCATCTGCGGCAGGCTTGCCAGAATTCGTTGATTTCACAGGTATTTTTGGGTTCCACCTGTGTATATCAGGAAGTTCTGCTGGGGCGGTAGGTCGGAGACCCCACTGCGCCGGCCGGTGGGAAATCATCCGGGGCGGGTCACTGTCACTGCGTTGCTGCCGCGCTCGCGGCCGGTGGCGGTGAGGGTGTAGAGCTTGAAGGCGGTGGCGGAGCCGGGGACCAGCAGGCCGAAGGTGCCGGCCCATGTTTCCGTGTGCCGACCTTGGACTGACAAGGGGAAGGCAACATCGTCCCTACCGTCAAGGCAAGGTGAGTGCGAACACGATTCGCGGCCATAGATGTGCCTGATTTCGAGGGGAATCACCGCGTCGTCGGGCGAAACCGTCTATTTTTTGGGTGATTTCCCACCCCGCCGGGCAACGCGACCCCCGCCTCCCGCCGCCATGGTCTGCTTTGCCATCCCCACCGCAGATGCGGACGAGGCAGGGAGAAGGGGATTGCGTCCAGGGCATCTCCATTTGGATTTCTTCAACCGCAGATAAACGAGATATACGCAGATAAGAGGGATTAAGAGGCGGAAGCCACCGGTGCGAAACGAAAAATTCAGATTTCATCCCTTCTTCCATCTGCGTGCATCTTGTTCATCTGTGGTTCAACTCTGAAATGTAGAGGCCAAAGGATTGCGTTCCCTTTCTTGGACGGCAGGAAGACGCAGTGCTAGGCGCAAGGGGTGCAAACCCCTTCTCCATCGGAACGAGCTAGGAGCAAAGGAGGCGCTACCAAGTGTCGGTTCGGAAGGGTGAGGCCGGGAGGTTTGCGCCGTTATTTAGGTTGCAGTCGGGATTGTCGCCCCAGGCGTAGCGGACGGCGGCGGGGGCGGTTACTTCCGGGCTGGAGACGATGACTTTATCGCCCTCGATGCGGGCTTGCGCCCAGACCCATTTCTTGTCGGCCCCGGCAAGCGCGAAGCCTTTGAGTTCGCCGCCCTTGGCGACGAGTCCACCGTCCGCTTGGGTGAAGGAGATAGTGATTTCCTTGCCGCTGATGTGGTGGTCGCCAGGCAGAGGGCCGGAGCTGGGGTTGGTCTGGCTGTAAACTTTGGCCTTGGCCCAAAGTGCGAGCCGGGCGCCGACGGTCTGCTTGTCCTTGGGGTGGATGTTTCCTTCCTCACCGACATCGATGGTGATGGCCATGCCGGTGTTGGGGAGGGCGAGAGTTTTGAGCATGGCTTCACGGACGATGGCCCAGTTGCTGTTAGCGCCGGGATCGGGGTTGCGCTTTTGGAAATTGGGGAGCTGGACCCAGGCGAAGGGGAAGTCGCCTTGGTTCCATCTCTGACGCCAATCTTTGATGAGCACGGGGAGCTGAATATTGTAGAGTTTAGGATTGCCGCTACCGGCGTTGTTTTCGCCCTGATACCAGATCGCGCCGCGGATGGCGTAGGGGATTAGCGGGGCAATCAGGCCGTTGAAAAGATTCGACGGATGATTGGGCGACAGGCGCGGTGCCACCGGCTTCTTGGGTTGTGGTCTGGGTGGTTTTCCTGCGGCCTTGTCAGTTTGCGATGCGGTTTTCCAAGCCTCTAACTTAGGCTAACAGGAGGCAGGCGCTGAGGGCGATGCCGAGGGCTTTCGAGTGGGATGGGTTCATGGTTTTCAAAAAAGTTGGCTGGGGTTTGTGGACTGGCATGGCAAATTTCTATTTCGCTTTGCGGGTGTTCACGTCGGACCAGAGGGGATTGGGGACGTGTTCGCGCTGCATGATGCCGTCGAGCTGCTGGACGACGTCGGGGTGCTCGGTGGCGATGTTGTGGGCTTCGGCTTGGTCCTTGGAGAGATCGTAAAGTTCTAGCGGCTGGCCGGGACTGTTGCGCACGCCTTTCCAATCGGCCACACGCACGCCTTGGTTGAACTTGTGCTCGTGGAGTTCCCAGTAGAGGAAGTCGCGTTTCATCGTCTGGCCGTGGAGCAAGGCGGGGACGACGGAGGTGCCGTCGATTTTCAGGCCAGTCGGCAGCGGCTGGCCGATGACCTCGGCCATGGTCGGGAGGAAATCATAGAAGGCCCACTGAGTGTCGTTGATGGTGCCGGGCTTGATCTGGCCGGGCCAGCGGGCGACCATCGGCACGCGCAGGGGGCCTTCATACATATCTCGCTTGATGCCGCGGAAGGGGCCGTTGCTGTGGAAGAGCTTGAGCGCAGTGGGATTGTCGGCGCCTTGGTCGCTGCTGAAGAACACGAGGGTCTTGTCATCGAGGTTGAGTTCCTTCAACAGGGCCAGCACCTCGCCGATGCTGGTGTCCATGCGGGTGATCATCGCGGCGTATTTTTTCATTTCCTCCGGCCATGACTTGTCGGCGTATGGCCCGAGGTCGGGCACTTGGTAATCCGGGTGCGGCGTCGTGAAGGGCAGGTAGAGGAAAAACGGCTCCTTCGCGTGTTGCCGCAGCCAGGTGAGGGATTCCTTGGCGATGAGGTCGTGTGAGTAGGTCTTGCCGTCGAGTTCGACGCGCTCGTGATTGCGCCAGAGATGGTCGGGGTAGTAGTTGTGCGCTTGGCGCTGGCAGTTGTAACCGAAAAATAGATCGACTCCCATCTTGTCCGGGGCACCGGTGGAATCGACGTAGCCAAGGCCCCATTTGCCGAATGCCGCCGTCGTGTAGCCGGCGTTTTTAAACAACTGCGCGGCGGTAAAGGTGCCGGCGGGCAGGGGCTCTTGGCCTTCGGGTTGGAGTTCGCGGTTGGCGCGGATCGCGGCGTGGCCGATGTGCATCCCAGTTAGCAAGGCGCAGCGGGTGGGTGCGCATACGGATGTGCCTGCATAGGCCTGCGTGAAGCGTACGCCTTCGGCCGCGATGCGGTCGATGTTAGGCGTTTTGATAAGTTTCTGCCCATAGCATCCGGCGTCGCCGATCCCCATGTCGTCGGCGAGGATGAAGATGACGTTGGGTTTCGTGGGAGGTGGCGTATCAGCAGCTTGCAGCGGAGCGAGGAGCAGGGCGGTGAGGAGTGTGAGGGCGGGTTTCATCTTCGTGAGTGTTCCGATTTTGGGTTAGGATGCTGTGGGCTACTGTACTCTGGGCGTCGGCATCAATGCGCCGACTTCCTTGCGCCAGGCGATGAGTTTCGCGTGAAGTTCTTTCACCTTGTCTGGATTTTGCTCGGCGAGGTTATGTTGTTCGCCGATGTCTTGCGGAATGTTGTAGAGTTCGAGCGCGCCGTCCTCGAACCACTCGATGAGCTTCCAATCGCCGTCGCGGATGATGCCATGGGGCGCGCCCCCTTGATTGCCATAATGCGGGTAATGCCAGAACAGTGGCTTGCCGCGCGCCATTATCTCGCCTTTAAGCAAGGGCAGAAAGCTTACTCCGTCGAGATGCTGCTGCGGCTTCAAGTCGAGACCCGCGAGTTGTAAGAGTGTCGGATAGAAATCCGTGCTAATCACGGGCTGATCGCAAGTGCTGCCGGATTTCGTCACGCCGGGTGCGCAGACAATCAGCGGCTCGCGGACGCCGCCCTCGTAAGGCCAACCCTTGCCGCCGCGCAATGGGAGATTCGATGTGGGCCAGCCTTCCGCCGTGGCCAGGCCGCCGTTGTCGGACATGAAGATGATGACCGTTCTATCGGCGAGACCATTTTTCTCCACCGCACCCAGCACGCGGCCGATGGCGGTGTCTAACTGTTCGAGCATCGCGGCATAGACGACGTTGTTTTGCACGAGGCGGACTTTGCTCGCGCGTTCCTTTCCCCACGCATCAGTCGGCGCGCTCTCGGCTTTCTTTGTATATTTAGCAACCAGTTCCGCGCGCGCGCCGATGGGCACATGGACCGCTAGAAACGGCAGGTAGGCGAAGAATGGTGCGTCTTTGTGTTCGCCGATGAATTTCACCGCTTCGTTCGTAATGCGCTCGGTAGTTTTCGGGTCGTCTTTGTGATCGGGCGCGGGGATGTCGGATTTCGGATAGAAGAACTGCGCGCCATTCGTCTTGTCGCCGCCGTCGAGGTCCTTGGGGAACCCTTGTGCGCCGGGATAAAACTCGCCGCCACCGAGATGCCACTTGCCAGCGAAGAACGTCGCGTAGCCGCTGTCACGCAAGGCCTCCGCGATGGTGACTTCTTCGAGTGGGAGGTGATTCCCGTTCGGTGCGGAGATCACCTTGCCCGAGCGCGCGCCGGGAATGAAATCGGTGATGCCAAAGCGTGGCGGATACTTGCCAGTCATGATGCTGCCGCGTGTGGGCGAGCACACGCAGCAGGCCGCGTAAGCCTGCGTGAAGCGGGTCCCGCGTTTCGCGATGGAGTCAATGTTAGGCGTCTCATAGAACGACTTGGGATTGAAGCAGCCGACATCCATGCAGCCGAGATCGTCGGCGAGAATGAAAATGATGTTGGGTTTCTGTGCCGCCGACTCGGCAGCGTTGAGTGCTGTCAACGGAGCAATCAGCAAGGTTAGGATGAGTAAGTGTGTGTGTTTCATATAGTGTTTATTATATTACTTAACCGTAGGTTCATTGGAGATTGGTTTTTAAAGCGGGCGAGTGGTTTTTGCGGATTTGGCGTTGTCGAGGAGTCCAGCCATACGTTTGGCAAGCTCGGTTTTTTTCTGAATTAGATTCTCGGTCTCACCTTGGTCTTTCGAGAGATCATATAGCGCTGGCTTTTCCGGAGCACCGGGCTTTTTCACACCCGCCTCCCAGCCATCTGCCACCGCGAGGTCGGGTAGATATTTCCATTGGCCCTGACGGAGTGCTAGATCGCCCTTGCCACTCATCACCACCAGCGAGTCGCGCTTCGTTGGGTTCGGTTGTCCGAGCAGTGTGGGGAGCAGGTTGAAACTGTCCGGTGCCGCGCCGTTCGTCAGTTTTTCACCGGCCACGGCGGCGGCGGTGGCGGCCAGATCGACAAGGCAGACAAGGTCATCGGAAAGGATCATCACCACATTCGGAGAAGTGGTCGTTGGCGATGGCTCGGCACAGACGAATCCGGCGAGGTTAGCGAGAATGGTGGCGCAGCATTTCCAGCAATTCATAGGGGTGGGTTTGTTAGTTCACAGCTTGGGGTAGCATCCTTACGTCAGCAATCGCCGTTTCTCAGTCACGGTTCGATGCTTGTCAGTTCCCAAGAGCCTCTGCAAGCCCCGAGAATCCAGTTGACCGAGTCGGCAGAGACTCCTAATGGATGGTTCCCATGCGGAAGGAATTGCCACTGAGGCACGATACTTGCTTCCATCGCATCGACACACCCGCACCGGATTTCTGCCCATGAGCCACCACCCCGATTCTGACAAAAAAGCCAACGAGTCCACCCTCGATGATGTGAAACAACTCGGTTTGTGGGCAGCGCTCGGCAGCCTCGGCTATGTATTCTGGGTGGTGGGTGGTGGGTGGCATGGAGATGATCGAGCGCCTCGCCTACTATGGGGTGCGCACGGTTTCCACCCTCTATGTGACGCGGGCGAAATCCGATGGCGGGCTGGGCGAGAACATGGCCACCTATGGCACGCTGCTATTCTTTTGGAGCCTGATTGGCTCGGGCGCTTCGGTGTTCATCGGCGGATTGTCGGATCGCCACGGCTACAAGCGAACGATTTTTGTCTCCACCGCCATCAAATGTTTCGGCTACCTGCTGATGGCTTGGTTTCACAGCTACACGGGTTTCTTTGTCGGGGCGATGTTTCTCGCCTTGGGCACCGCTGTTTTCAAACCCGGCATCCAAGGCACGCTGATCAAAGTCACCAATCGCCGCAACAGCTCAGTTGCGTGGGGTGTTTTCTATCAGACTGTCAACATCGGTGGTTGGATCGGACCGCTGATCGCACTGCAAATGCGTCAGCATGATTGGAAATTTGTCTTCTATACCAATGCTGCCTTCATCTGCCTGAATTTCCTCCTGCTACTCCTTTACAAGGAGCCCGACAATGAGGAGCGGCTCGAACGCCGTGCCCTCGTGAAATCTGGAAAAGTTCAGGAAGCGAGCTTGGTGATGGATTCGATTCAGGAACTTAAGAAGCCCCACCTCTATCTCTAGCTGCTCATCTTTTCGTTATGGTGGTTCATGTTTCCAATGCTCTGGGACGTGCTGCCGAAATACATTGAAGATTGGGTGGATACGAGCGCGATCGTGCGGAGCTTGTTCGGTCCGGGCGGCGCCCATGGCGAAATCGCAACGTTCCTGTTAGGGATCAGCAAGGATGGCATGAGCATCGAGCCCGAGGGTATCGTCAACATTAACTCGGGGCTGATCATGATTACCTGTTTCGTATTCGCCGGTCTCAGCGCAAGGATGCGGGCGACGACTAGTTTGTTAGTTGGCACCATTTTTGTGGTGGCTGCCCTCACCCTATTTGGTCTAACCAACCTCGCTTGGTTGTGCGTCGTTGCGATGGCTATCTTCAGTGCAGGGGAAATGCTCGCCAGCCCGAAGTTCAGTGAGTTTCTAGGAAATATTGCACCGCCTGACAAAAAGGCGATGTGGATCGGCTTCTCGCAAGCTCCGATTTTGATTGGCGCGACCATCGAGGGCAAGGTCGGGCCGCAGCTCTATCACATTTGGTCCGATAAAGATGTTCTCGCTCGTGAAATGCTGGTGAGCAAGGGCATGGCCGCGTCTCAAGTCGGGATCAACGTATTACCGGATGGCGAGGCGTTTCACAAATTGGTGGTATTCACGGGGGAAACTCCGGAGGCGCTGACCCGCATGCTCTATCAGTCGAATCACATCGGCGCTACTTGGTATTTCTTCGCGGCTATCGGCTTGGTTTCCGCCGCCATGATCTGGGCTTACGGCAGGTGGATCAGAAAACTAGCTGATAGTGAAAGGCGTGCTGAGGAGGCAGGCCGGACTGAAATTATCGAATCCTCCAAGCCATCCTGAGATTCAACTGAGTATTCCGATCACGGAGCGGCGGTGAGAGCCAGCGAGTGCAAGGCAGCCGATCCGCCGCCTGTGGTGATAAAACGTTCCCGGGTGGCGAGCGCGGAGGTGTTTACTGTCACTGGCACGCTGCTGCTAACTATGGAGTTGTTACCCAATTCACCAAAAGCATTGTAACCCCAGGCCGCAAGCAGACCACTGCCGCAGAGGGCCATGCTTTGATTGTATCCGGCGTCGATCGCAATAATTTTTCTGCCTGCCAGCCCCCCGGATTTGATGACGGCGACAGGCACATTGCTCTGGGTCTTGGTGTTGTTGCCCAACTGGCCTTGATCATTGCGTCCCCATGCGGCAAGCGTGCCATCCGAACACAACGCGAGGCTGTGCTCCACACCCGCCGCCACGGCGACGACCGTCTTGCCAACCAGCACGCCAGTATCCACCAGGACCGGCACATTGCTTTGCGCTGAGCTGTTATTACCCAATTGGCCCTTACTATTGGTTCCCCATGCGGCTAGGGTGCCATCCGAACACAGCGCCAAGCTATGTTGAAACCCGGCGGCGATCGCGATGACCGTTTTGCCAGCTAGCACACCCGTCTGGTCCACGGCCGATGGGGCCAAGCTGCCCGAGCCGGATTTGATTCCCAACTGGCCTTTGTCATTGCGGCCCCATGCAACCAGTGTGCCGTCCGAGCAAATTGCGAGGTTGTGATCTGCGCCTGAGGCAATCTTGATGACCGTCTTACCGACCAACACGCCGGTGGTGGATACCGCAACCGGAACTAGGCTGCGCTGCGCGATATTGTTGCCCAATTGACCATAGGCATTAAAGCCCCAAGAAGCCATGGTGCCGTCCGAGCACAGCACCAAATTGTGATACGATCCCGCCGTCACCGCGATGACCGTCTTTCCCGCCAATGCGCCCGTGGTGTCCACGACCACCGGCACCAAACTCATCTTGGTGCTTTTGATGCCCAGTTGACCGACATTGTTATAACCCCAAGTGGCCAGTGTGCCATCGGCGCACACCGCTACGGTGTGTTGGTATCCGCCTGCCAGCGCAGTGATGGTCTTGCCTGCCAGCACGCCAGTGGTGTCCACCGCCGCAGGGGTGAGCTGGTTGGCGGTGCTATTGTTACCCAATTCGCCATAGATATTATAACCCCATGCGAGAGGTCGGACGTTCGCCCACTGGAGGACAAGGTCATTGCCGCTGCCTCCGTAGTAGTTTGCCACGAAATTATAGCTCGCACCCCGGAAACGGAGCGTCACGGCTTGGCCTTGAGCGAGATTGTCAAATTTGCCGCTGATGAATCCAGATCCGGTATTCTTCACCACCGTGAAATTGGTGCCTACCGGAGGGGTGAAACTGAGGGTAAAAGTGGCGGCACCGGAAACTGTGTCAGCGGCCAATGGCACATCCGTGATGGCATGATAATCCCAAGTCAACTGGGCGTAAGCGGAGGCACCGGCAAAGACACAAAAAGTCAGCGCCATGGTGAGCAAGTTTTTCCAGCGAGACGGGATGAGAGTGACGCTGGCAGCGGCGGTGATATTCTGACGGCAGGTGGTAGTGATCATGGGAGAGGTCAAAGTGGTGATTTGAGTTAAGGCGCGAAAGCGACTGCTGGCGAGTGCTATTTCTCCAGGAAGCCGCGTCCAAAGCGGTTGGCCGGATGACGCGAAATCAGTCGCCGGGCTAGATGATCACGGCTGAAAGGCCTTGCCCTTGGGATCACCACTGGATTGCAGATAGGCGACGAGGTCGAGCAACTCGTCCTTGTTGAGCGAGTTGATAAGACCGGCAGGCATCATTGAGATGTTGAAAGGCTTGCGGCTCTTGACCTTGTCAGAATCGACGGCGGTGAGATTTTCCGGAGCGAAGGCGCTAGTCATGAGGAAAATCTTGCCGTTTTCCTCGACGGTAACGCGGCCCACGACGGTGCTGCCGTCCTTGAGGTCGAGTTGCTCGGTGCCGTATTGGTCGCTGATCACCTTGGAGGGTTCGATGATGTTCTCCATGAGATCGGCAGGGGTGTAGCGTTGGCCGGCTCCGGTGAGGACCGGGCCGATGTTACCGCCTTCGCCGCCCATCTTATGGCAGTTGATGCAGAGCACGCTGGCAAACATGGCCTTGCCCTGTTCGAAGTTGCGGCCCTTGAGTCCGGTGCCGATGAGTGCCACCACATTCTCGACGCTGTAATTTTTGCCCGGTCCTTTGGGGGCGACCAAGTTCGCGGGTGGGGCTGGCGGCGGATTTTTCGAGAGCTGGGTGAGGGCTTCTTTTTCAGCCGCATCCGGGACGACGTTGTTGAGTGCTTCGTCACGAATGTTGTTGAGAAACTTGCGGAAGCTGTTGCCGCCTTGCCACTTCGCGGTGGTCGGGAACCAAGTGAAGAATGTTTTACGGAGTTCCGGTGTCCAGCCGGTCTTAGCCTCGCGCAGGGAGTAGGCATAGGCGATGGCTTGACGGTTCGGGAGGCTTTGGTGCATACCCTTGACGGCTCCCCCGTAATGACCGTTGCGGGCGAGCATTTCCTCGCTGGCGATGGTGTTATCATCGTCCTTGGCGGTGCTCAGCATGGGAACAGCCTTCGCGACAATGCTGGTAGAACCCAGCGAGCTGAGGAGGGACACGAGTTCGCGGTTGGCGAAGGCGTTGGAAGTCGGGAAAAGCGGATCGAGCTTTTGCAGGATCTTGGAGGCCATATCCGCGTCGGGTTTGCCCATCCGGGTGAAAGTCAGCTCCCATGCGCGGAGGTAGGGGAGTTGCAGGTTAGCCGGGAGTTTCTGATAGTCCTTGGTGCCGAGGGCGGCGATGAGTCTGGGTTGCAAGGATTTGTCGCCGGTCCGGGCCAAGGCGGTGAGCGCTTCGAGCGAAGCCTGCGGATCTTTTTCGGCTAGGGCTTTGTCCGCCCATTGCGCGGATGGCTGATGCTCGATCGCAACGCGGGCGGCCCAACGGACAAACTGGTCCTTGTGGGCGAGGTAAGGCCATGCCTTGGCGATGGCATCCGTGCCGGTGCCCTCGGCGTGCAGGGTTTCGAGCTTGCGCCGGAGTAGGACTTCCGGGGTGAGCGGGAGGGGTTTGGCGGGCGCCGTGCTTTCGGTGCCGCTGTAGGTCACCCGGTAGAGTGCCGATTGGTTGCCGCGGCCACCGATGGTGAGGTAAAGGGCACCATCCGTTTTGGAGACGACGGCGTCGGTCACGGAAAATCCGCTGCCGCCAAGAAAGTCTTCTTTTTCCGCCTTGTAGCTCGCGCCATCCGGTGTGAAGTGGATCGCCCACACGGTGGCGTAGGTCCAATCGAGCGCAAACAAAGCGCGTTGGTATTTTGCGGGAAATTTAGCCCCCGTGCCGAAGATCGTGCCGGTAGGAGAGCCGGGGCCGATGTTCACACAGGCCGGTAGTGAATCGGCATAGTAGGCTGGCCAGCGACCCGAACCTGAGCGCCAGCCGTAGTCGCCGCCACTGACAATGTGGTTGATGCGGGTCGGCATGTACCAAGGGGTGCCCATGTCCCACTCCATGTCGGAGTCGTAGGTGAAAAGCTCGCCATTCGCGTCGAAGGCGATGTCATATTGGTTGCGGAAACCACCGGCGAAAAGCTCGACGCGCTTGCCTTCCGGGTCGGTGCGGCAGACATGGCCACCGGGTGCCAGGATGCCCTTGGCGTGGCCGTTGGGGTCCCAGAGGCGAGTGATGAGGTGGTCCTCGCCGATCGCGACGGGAAGCGAATACTCAAGATGATCCGGCAAGTGGGTATGGTTCCCGTTCACGAAGTAGATCGACTTCCCATCCGGTGAAAGCACCAGCCCGTGCGTGCCATGCTCACCGCCACCGGCACACGCGCGGATTTGCGTGCATTTGTCGTATTGGTCGTCGCCATTGGTGTCTTGGAGTCGCCAAATGCCTTTGCCGCTTTTCTCGTTGGTCATCACATAAAGGCTGTTGAACGCGTAGAGCAGGCCATGTGCGCCGCCGATGGTTGCCACGTCGGTGCCTGCGGGCAATTTGAGCGGCTCCACCTTGGGTTGCTCCGTCGAACCGATAGGTGGGAGGGTCACGCGGAAGAACCCGCCGCCTTGGTCGCCGGTGATCAGGCGGCCCTTGGCATCCTGCGTCATCGACACCCATGAACCCTGCTCCGCTTTCGGCACCGTGTAAACCAGCTCAAGCTTGAAGCCGGGCGAAATTTTCAACGTGGCCGGGTCGGTGGCAGGTCCGGCGTTCGTCTGTGTTGGCATCCAGATGGCGAGCGCCAGAAGCGTGATGACTGGGGAAAGAGTGGATTTCATAGGTGATTGGTTGCGGAGAGATTCGCGATACCGCGCCATGAAGCGATAAAAATTGCGATGAATTTGCTTCTTTGGGATTGGTGTAAGAACAATTTCCTGACCGCAGTAATGGGGGGGCGTTATGCAAAACTTCCTCAAACCAGTCGCCGCTCTGTGCGGTCTCTCGCTACTGCTAGCGCCGTGCCTCCGCGCAGCCGACCTTCCTGCTCCCGATGGCAAGCCTGCGGATATGTCCAAGCCCGTCAAGGTCTTCATCATGATGGGGCAGTCCAACATGGTGGGCATGGGCCATATTGCTGCGGGCAAGGGCGAAGCCTTGGAAAAGGTCGTGAAGACCGATAAGCTCTACCCGTTCATGCTTGACGCTTCTGGCAATTGGTCAGAACGGAAAGACGTGCGCTATGTGCAAGTCATGGTGGGCAAAGGCGGCGGCATGAACCTGCTGCACAACGATTGGCTGTCGGCTGGCAGCAAAGGCGGCACGATGGGCGTGGAATTCGGCGTCGGCCACCAGCTTGGCAATGCTCTAACCGAACCGGTGATGCTCCTCAAGAGCTGCATCGGCAATCGTGCCCTCGGCTGGGATCTGCTTCCGCCAGGCAGCAAGGGCTATGATTTCACGAGCAAGGACAAGTCCGGCAAGGAAGTGACCTACACCTACGCCGGATACAAGGAGTCCCCAATGAAGTGGGAAAAAGGCACCACACCCGTGAAAATCGAATGGTATGCCGGTAAGCAGTGGGATGATGACAATGCGAACACCAAGGCCATCCTCGCCGATTTCAGCAAGTATTACCCGGACGCGACAAAGTATGAGGTTGCCGGATTCTTCTGGTGGCAGGGCGAAAAGGACAGCGGTGACGAAGGTCTTTCCGCCCACTATGAGGAGAACCTCGTTAACCTGATCAAGGCACTCCGCAAGGAATACGATGCGCCGAAGGCGAAGTTCGTCATGGGTACCCTCGGCGAAGCCGAAAAAGGAGCGACTGGCAATGAAGGTAAAATCCTCGACGCCATGATGGCCGTGGATGGCAAGAGCGGGAAGTATCCTGAATTCAAAGGGAACGTGGGTACGGTTTACACTCATGACATGGCTCGCGGCGGCGCTGGAAACGGTCACTATGGTCTCGATACCCGGGTTTACATGGATGTCGGCCTCGCAATGGGCGAGACGATGAACGAACTTCTCAAAAGCAAGTAATCGTACCAACGGGCGGAATCAGGAAAGGCTGTCGGGTGCAATCCGCCGGTTTCCTGAAACCGCCAGAGCGGCGGGGAAAAGTGATTGTTCCCGGTGCGGGAAGGATGCAAGTTAGGGCAAATGAATCATTTCCCCAAGTTGCCCGGTGCGATTGCCAAGTCGGCGGATTCTGCGAAGACGATTCACTTTTCCCCGGTCCTCACGGAAGTTAACAGCCTCCCACCCGCCGAAGTTTTCGTGCGGATGAAAACCGCTGCCATCGGCCTAACGACTGCCGAGGCGGCCAAGCGCCTCGCAGAAGTCGGCCCCAACGTGGCGGTCACCAGCAAGCATCATGGCTGGCCGTGGCGCTTGCTCACTGCCGCCCGCAATCCACTCGTCATCCTGCTGCTCATTCTAGCAGCTATTTCATTTGCCACTGGCGATGCCCGCGCGGGCTCTGTCATGTCGCTGATGGTGGTGCTTGGTGTCACGCTGCGCTTTGTGCAGGAAGCGCGCGCAGATACCGCCGCCGCCAAGCTCAACGCCATGATCAAGGTCACCGCCGCAGTGACCCGTGACGGCAAGGCCGGAGAAATTTCCCTCAGACAGCTCGTCCCGGGTGATGTTGTTACGCTCTCCGCAGGTGACATGATCCCCGGCGATGTTCGTCTCGTCACCGCCAAGGATCTCTTCATCACCCAAGCTGCCCTCACTGGGGAGTCGATGCCTGTGGAGAAATTCGACCATGCGGAAACCCGGCCCGGCCTCTCGCCGCTGGAATATTCTAACATCTGTTATCTCGGCACCAGTGTCGAGAGTGGCGCGGCCACCGGCGTCGTCCTAACCACTGGCGCGCGCACCTACTTCGGCAGCATGGCGGGCAGCATTACCGACGATCCCGTGGAAACCAGCTTTGACCGTGGCGTCAAGGATTTCACCTGGCTGATGATCCGGTTCATTCTCGTCATGGTGCCGCTCGTCTTCGTCATCAACGGCCTCACCAAGCACGATTGGCGGGAGGCGTTTTTCTTCTCCGTCGCCGTCGCAGTGGGTCTAACACCCGAAATGCTGCCGATGATCGTGTCCGTCTGTTTGTCGAAAGGCGCGATCGCCATGTCGAAGAAGAAGGTCATCGTCAAACAACTCAGCGCCATCCAGAACTTCGGAGCCATGGATGTGCTCTGTACGGACAAGACTGGCACCCTGACCATGGACCAGGTCATTCTCCAGCGGCATTGCGACGTGTTGAAAAATGAGAGTGGGGCCGTATTCCTCGACGCCTTCCTGATCTCCCATTTCCAGACCGGACTCAAAAGCCTGCTGGATGTCGCCGTCCTCAACCACGAGGACGCCAAGCCCGAGCTTCTAACCGGCTACCGCAAAGTCGATGAAATCCCCTTCGATTTCGTCCGGCGCATGATGTCCGTTGTGGTCGCGAACCCGGATGGCAGTCATCAATTGCTCACCAAAGGCGCGCCCGAGGCGGTCTTCCCGCATTGCAAATCCTATGAGCTGGACGGGAAAATTTTCCCGCTAGAACTCACTCATGCTGACGATCTGATTCAACACTATCAGGACCTCGGTGCGGATGGCTTCCGTGTTCTAGCAGTTGCTACCAAGTCCATCGACACTAACGACCCGCTCATCAACAAGGATGACGAGTGCGACCTCATCCTCAAGGGCTACATCGCCTTTCTCGATCCTCCCAAGGACTCCGCCGCCAAGGCGATCAAAGCCCTTCAGAGCCACGGCATCACCATCAAGGTACTCACCGGGGACAATGACATCGTCACCCGCAAGGTCTGCCGCGACGTCGGCCTCAATGCAGACCAAATCCTACTCGGCAGCCAAGTGGAAACCATGAGCGACGAGCAGCTAGCCGCCGCCGCCGAGACCTCGCATATTTTCGCCCGCCTCTCACCCGCCCACAAGCAGCGTATCATCCGCGCGCTCCAGCACCGCGGCCACGTCGTCGGCTTCATGGGTGACGGCATCAATGACTCGCCCGCACTCCACGTGGCCGATGTCGGCATCTCGGTGGACTCCGCGGTGGACATCGCGAAGGCCGCGGCGGCTGTTATTCTGTTGGAAAAGGATCTCATGGTTCTCGACGACGGAGTGATCGAGGGCCGGAAGGTTTTCGTGAACATCCTCAAATACGTCCGGATGGGGGCGAGTTCCAATTTTGGCAATATGTTCAGCGTCATCGGTGCCAGCGCCTTTCTGCCCTACGTGCCGATGCTTCCGATCCAGGTGCTTACCAATAACTTGCTTTATGATTTCTCACAGATTCCTATTCCGACCGACTCCGTTAGTATAATACAAACGGCCAAACCCCGCCCGTGGCACATGGGCGATATACAAAAATTTGTCTGCTTCATCGGACCTATCAGTTCGATCTTCGATTACACCACATTCTACGTCATGCTATACCTATTCGGCTGCTGGGATCCTGCCCGCGCCTCGCTATTTCAAACCGGCTGGTTCGTCGAGTCGCTCATCACCCAGACACTCATCATCCACGTCATCCGCACTAACCAGATTCCTTTCATCCAAGGCCGCGCGAGTTGGCAGGTCACCATGACCACTGTGCTGGTGATCGCCGTCGCGAGTTGGCTACCATACTCCCCACTTGCCTCCGCCTTAGGCTTCACCCCCTTGCCACCGCTTTACTGGCCCATTCTTTTGCTAACAGCATTAGCCTACGTCACCCTTACCCAATTCGTGAAAATGTGGCTGCTCCGCAAGCACTGGATTTAATGATTGGCTCAAAACGGGAGCGGAATCGCCGCAACGGATTGCCGCGTAAAATGGCGTGACAATCCGATGCCTGCTATTCTGACTGACGCCGATGTCCACGCTTCAACCGATCCGCGTCACCGTCTGGGGAGAGTTCCGCCACGAAAAGAACAACCCGGAAGTCACCGCGATCTATCCGGACGGAATCCATGAAGCAATCGCCGCCTTTCTCCGCCCGAATGCGGATTTCTCCGTGCGCACTGCGTGGCTCGATCAAGCGGAAAACGGTCTGCCCCAAGATCTGCTAGACCAGACCGACGTGCTCGTCTGGTGGGGGCACATGGCGCATCGTGAGGTGAGTGATGAAGTGGTGGCCAGGGCCAAGTCGCGGGTGCTCGAAGGCATGGGCCTGATCGCCCTGCACTCCGGTCACTATGCGAAAATTTTCAAAGCCTTGATGGGCACCACTTGTTCGCTGAAATGGCGCGAATCCACCGACAAGGAGCGGCTCTGGAACATCGCGCCCGCGCACCCGATCACCCAAGGCATCGGCGAGTATTTCGAAATCCCGGCGGAGGAAATGTATGGCGAGCCGTTCGGCATTCCCACCCCGGACGAGCTGCTTTTCATCTCATGGTTCACCGGTGGCGAGGTGTTCCGCAGCGGTGCCACTTGGCAGCGCGGGCACGGGCGGGTGTTCTATTTCCGCCCCGGCCACGAAACCTATCCCACCTACTACCATCCGCAGGTCCAGCAGGTCATCACCAACGCCGTGCGCTGGGCCCGCCCCACGGTCTGCATCCCGGATGCCTGCCCGAACGCCGCCGCCCTCGAACCCTTGCCGGAAGATCCGGCTGCCGCCGTGCGCCCGACGCAGGGCTTTAGATAATTTTATGAGCATGTCTCAATCTATCCGAAAGCCGGGCATCGTCCGCCTCGCCATCATCGGCACCGGCGGCATGGCCAAACGACACGCCGAGCGATTCAATGCCATCAAAGGCTGCCGCATCGTGGCCGCCTGCGATATCGATGCCGCCCGCGCCCAAGCCTTCGCCGATAAGTTCGGCATCCCACAAGCATTTGGCGACACCGCCGAAATGTTCCGCCGTGTTGAAATCGACGCGGTGAGCATCGTCACCCCTGACGCCTTTCATCTGCCGGTCTCCCTGCAATGCCTCAAAGCGGGCAAGCACGTGCTGTGCGAAAAGCCGCTCGCCCTCAACGCGAAGGACGCTGCGAAAATGGTCGCCGCCGCGAAAAAAGCTGCCGTCGTCAATATGGTGAATTTTTCCTACCGCGACTGGCCGTGCATCCAGGCGGCGGCGCTGGCGGTGAAGCGCGGTGACATCGGCGAGGTCCGCCACGTCGAGGCCAGCTACCTGCAAGCCTGGTTGGTGAGCAAGGTGTGGGGCGATTGGCGGACCAATCCTACGTGGCTCTGGCGCTTGTCCAGCGCCCACGGCAGCATGGGCGCACTCGGCGATGTGGGCGTCCACATCATCGACTACGCCACCTTCCCCGCCGGACCGATCCGCGAGGTCTATTGCCGCTTGAAAACTTTCCCGAAAGCGCCCGGCGACCGCATCGGCGACTATCAGTTAGATGCCAACGACTCGGCCACCCTCAACGTGGAATTTTCTAACGGCGCGCTCGGCGTGATTCACACCACCCGCTGGGCACCGGGCCACGCTAACCGGTTAGCCCTGAAAATTTGCGGCACGCTCGGCACTCTTGATCTGGACTCCGAACGCGCGACCGACACCTACCGGATCTGCCGCGGGCGCGACCTCGATACTGGCGAGTGGCGCGACATTCGCTGCAAACCGGTGCCGGACAACTACACGCGTTTCATCACCGCCATTCGCAGCGGGCGCGATGGCGAACCCGATTTCGCCCGTGGTGCCGAAGTCCAACGCGTCCTCGATGCCGCCTTCGCTTCCGCGGCAAAGCATGCGCCCGTCCGGCTGTGAGCGGAGTCAGCAACGGATTCGCCACGTTGGCTTACAAAGACTGCGACGTGGGAAAGTTGGCGGGAATATGGCCTAAATCCGCTCCCTTCTCCACCTCGCATCCACCGCGTAAATTCCAATCGCCAGCCAGATCAGACCGAAGGAGCCGAGGCGTACACCTGACATCGGTTCATGATAGATTTTCCAACCGATGAAAAATTGGAGGGTTGGCCCTAGAAATTGCAGGATGCCCAGCGTGGTGAGCGGCAGCGTCCGTGTCGCATGGCCAAAACACAGCAAGGGCAGCGCGGTGGCAAAGCCGGTTCCAATCACGAGCAGCGCATGCTTCCAACTTCCGCCGAAGGCCGCAGCCGCGTTCGGATAGTTTGTGAAAAGCCATAGTAATGCCACCGGGGCCAGGAGGCTCGTTTCCGCCGCGAGCCCGACCAGAGATCCCAGCGGAGCACGTTTTCTAACGACTGCATAGATCGAAAACGTCAGCGCCAGCAGCAGCGCGATCCACGGGAAATGCCCGACGGTCGGGACTTGCACCAGCACGCCTGCTAGAGCGATTGCAATGGCCGCCATTTGCCAGCGGCTGTTTCTGTCACCGAACCAAAGTGCGCCGAACAGCATGTTGAAGAACGGGTTTAAATAATAGCCAAGTGCCGCCTCGATGATGTGCCCGTTGAGTGTCGCCCAGACGTAGAGCAGCCAGTTCGAAGCGAGCAAGCAACCGGAGAGGAAGTGCCAGCCCAGAATCCGAGGTGACCGCAGTGCCTGTTTCAACTCGCTGCCGAGCCCTCGACTCCACAGAATGACCAGCAACAACAGCAACGACCAGACGGTTCTCTGGGCGACGATCCCTGACGGCGGCAGGAAATCGAGAAGCTTCCAAAAGACCGGCAGGATGCCCCACAGGAAAAACGCCGACACCGCTGCCAATATACCCGAACGGGATCGATCCACCCGCGCACGCTGGACGATGCCGCCTGCGGCAGAAAGTGAAATTTGCCGACACGCGGCTTTTGGGTTTGAAAATCAGGATTCCCGATCATCCTCCGTCCATGCCCGCCGCCCGCCTATCCATTCCTCAATACGCCATGGCACTTGCCCATGTCGCCAGCCTGCGCTCGGAGGATCCGTATCGGAAAGTCGGCGCTGCGGCTCTGGACTTCGACAACCGCGTGATCGGCACCGCCTACAACGGTCTCGCTCCCGGCTACGATCCGCCGCCCGGCTTCTGGGACGATCGCGAGGCGCGGCAGAAATTCATGCTCCATGCGGAGATCAACCTATGCAGCCTGTTCCGCCGCGGGGAGGCGAAAATCGTGGCCACCACCACCATGCCCTGCACCGCCTGCATGCAGACTTTATGCGCTTACGGCATTAAGGAAATTTACTATCGTGAGATCTATCAGGTTTCCGACGCCCCGGAAATCGCCGCGCGCTATCAGGTCAAGCTGGAGCAGGTGGCGGATTTTCCCGGAGCTTGAGGCGGGTGAATTGTCTGCTTGATCTATCGAGCCCTGTCGCAAGAATCGCTGATGATTCAAAAACCCATGCGGCAAGGAATGAGATGGATCGCCCGTTTGATGCGGGGTGCGTTGGTGGGGGTCGCGTTGGCATCGGCCCACGCCGCGCCTGTGCATCTCGTCGAGCAGGCACCCGTCGGCATCACCACCCCAGCGCCCGGTGTGATCCTCGTGGACTTTGGCAAGGTGGCCTTTGGAAATCTCAGATTTACACCGCCAGCGAAATCAAACGGTGCGATCAAGGTCCATTTCGGCGAAGCGCTGGCAGAGGGCCGCATCAACCGCAAGCCGCCCGGCACCGTCCGCTACGCCTTGGCCGAGGCCACACTGAATGGCGCGAAACCGCTCATCGTCGCGCCTGCTGCGGACGCCCGCAATATCAAGCCTCCCGCCGTCCTCACCCCGGCGGACTGGGGCGTGGTGCTGCCATTTCGCTGGGTGGAAATCGAGGGCTGGTCCGGTGAACTGCGCCCGGAAAATCTGCGACGGCGTGCGGCCTTTCCCAGCACCTGGGATGATCAAGCGGCGGCCTTCAAATGCTCGGACCCGCAGCTCAACGCGATTTGGGAACTCTGCCGCTATTCCATCAAGGCCACCACCTTCGCCGGCATCTATGTCGATGGCGACCGCGAGCGACTTGCCTACGAGGCGGATGCCTATCTCGAACAGATGAGTCATTACTATTCCGACAATGACGGCCAAATGGCGCGCGATACCTTCGATCGTTTGATGAAATTTCCCACCTGGCCGACGGAATGGGCCTCGCACATGATTTTCATGGCCCACGCCGATTGGATGCGCACCGGCGACGCCCGCTGGCTCGGCGAGCGCTATGCTTCGTTGAAATCGAAACTGCTCCTCGCTAATGCCCGCCCGGACGGCCTCATCCTCAGCCCCCCCGCTAATGTGAAACACAATGACCTCGTGGACTGGCCACAAGCCGAGCGCGATAAATTTGTCATGACCCCCGTGAACACCGTGGTGAACGCCTTCCACCTCCGCAGCCTGAGCTTCATGGCCGATCTCGCCCGTGCGACGAACCACGCGGCGGACGCTGCCGAATACACCAAACTCGAAGCCACCGCCCGTGCTGCGTTTCAGGAAAAATTATTTGATCCCGCGCGGGGTATCTATCGGGACGGGGAGGGGACCGAGCACGCTTCCCAGCACGCCAATTTCTTTCCCTTGGCCTTCGGCCTCGTGCCTGCCGCGCTGCGTCCGGGCGTCACCCGTTGGGTAGCAGGACGCGGGATGGCCTGCTCGGTTTATGCCGCGCAATATCTGATGGAAGGCTTGTTTGAAAACGCCGCCGCCACGGAAGCGCTCGATCTAATGACCGCCTCCAACGACCGCAGTTGGAAGCACATGGTCGAGAGCGGCACCACCATCACTTGGGAAGCCTGGGACCAGAAATACAAACCCAACCAAGACTGGAATCACGCCTGGGGAGCCGCCCCTGCCAACCTGCTGCCGCGCTTCGTTCTCGGCGCACAGCCGCTCGTCGCTGGCTGGAGTCGTGCCGCGATCCGGCCCAATCCCGGTCGCTTGGAAAACGCCGAAGGGAAAATCCCCACCCCCCGCGGCCCGATCCAGATCCGCTGGGAAAACGGCGCGTCATTCAAGCTCTCGCTGCAACTCCCGCCCGGCATCGCCGCGCAAGTCTCGGTGCCTGCTCCGGAAAAATCCACCGGCGTCAAAGTCGGCGGCCAGCCCGCCCCCGCCCGCCGCGAGGGCGCATGGTGGGTGCTGGAAAATGATCTGACCGGCGCATTCGTGATCGAAAATTAGGGGGATTCCGCGCCCCCGTGTAGGGAGGCGACGTCACGGGTTATTGTAAGGTTAGCAACCATATAAGTTTCAATCCGCGCCCCCCCGCGTAGGGGGGCGACCGTCTCTTCCAGCTTCTGCCACGCATCCGAGACATGTTTCAATCCGCGCCCCCCCGCGTAGGGGGGCGACCCTGGGAAACCTCGCGCCAGCCCATCCCGGAGTTGTTTCACTCCGCGCCCCCCCGCGTAGGGGGGCGACTTGGCTTTGAGGCGGTCGTATTTCTTGCAGATAGTTTCAATCCGCGCCCCCCCGCGTAGGGGGGCGATATGACGAGCACGTCAGCAAGATTGAAGTGGCTGAGTTTCAATCCGCGCCCCCCCGCGTAGGGGGGCGATGGGGCATAGATGGCGTACGGCGGCAATCGCGATTGTTTCAATCCGCGCCCCCCCGCGTAGGGGGGCGATCCTTCTCGGCAGGTGTCGCGCTGCCTGGCGAATGGTTTCAATCCGCGCCCCCCCGCGTAGGGGGGCGATCCGTGATCCGCGCCGCCGCCTATGCAGAGCACATGTTTCAATCCGCGCCCCCCCGCGTAGGGGGGCGATGGCGGCAAACATAGCGGCTTCCGCTGCCCATGCGGTTTCAATCCGCGCCCCCCCGCGTAGGGGGGCGATACTACTCCCAGGCGTGGAACTCATCTACCTACCTGTTTCAATCCGCGCCCCCCCGCGTAGGGGGGCGATCACGCGACCTGCGCCTTCGACGCCCCCGCTGCCAGTTTC
>JANXMQ010000196.1 GCA_025354565.1 Akkermansiaceae bacterium | reverse complement strand
AGTGGTCGTCGCGAGTTGGATCAACCTCCAATACTACGGTTCCCGTATCAATCCCGACCTACTCGCCGCTGGCAACAAGACCATTCACCAAGTGGTCGGCGGACTCGGAGTCATCGAAGGAAACGCAGGCGATCTCCGCAGCGGACTCCCACTCCAGTCCATCCACGATGGCAAGGACTTCGTCCACGAACCCCGCCGCCTCACGGTAGTCATCGAGAGCAAACCGGAACTTGTCGATGCCGTCCTCGCCGCGCAACCGCGAGTGCGCGAGCTCTTCGAGAACCAGTGGATTCACCTCATCGTTCTCGATGGAAGATCCGCAAGCCAACGCCGTGACGGGAGCTGGCATCTCATGACCGCATCATCGCATCTAACATTCTAATAGCATTACCGACCAATTTTCCTCACCATGAATACAGAGTCCTATCAGTTTCAACTCATCGACGGCACCTTCACCCCGGACCAGGCCCGCCAGGTTCTTGGCGCGATGGTGCAGAGTAAAATCGACTACCACTCGCTCGAGAAACACAGCGAGGGCGAACGCTCCGGCATCACCCGCCAATCCGAGGAACGCCTCCAATCACTCCGCACCCTAGCAGCCGATCTGAAAGCCATCTTTGAATCCGCTAACACCTCTGGCGCACTGCTCAAAGTGACGGGAAAAATCGAGATCGAGTGGGTGGAATAAGACATCTGATCATCCTGCCAGAATATCTCTTGCCAACCGGTCTCCTACTTCGGCCAACTCCCTGAAGTAGCCGAGGGATCCGAGTGTCAGCGACCCTTGATGCCGAACGGCGCATCCAGCCCTCTTTCCGGAGCGCTGGATTCTCCTGGCCCGCGAAGCGTGAGGTGGATTGGATGTAAGCGTCCTAAATCCATCCCCTGGGGTTGGTCCTCATGGAGCGGGCGGGGGTCAGCGCGGCGGCTTGATTCGAGGTGGCGTCGTGCGTGAGGCGTTTGATGACTTCGACAAGGTAGTCCTCGGGATCGAGGTCCTGGGCGCGGCAGTTGGCGAGCAAGGTGTAGATGAGGGCAATGTTCGTCCCGGCTTCGAGGCTGGTAGGATGAATTTATTACGCTTACCAATGGCGAGAACTCGTTCAACATCGCTATCCGCACACTCATCCGCAACGGCGACCAATTAGTCTATCAATTCGGTGCCGACATTGTCGCCGATTCCGATCCAGACAAAGAATACGAGGAAACCCTGCACAAAGCCGCCGGCATCCGGCAGGCCGTGGAACGCTGGCAAGCATGAACTGCTGGTCACTGGAGAGCCATAGGTGTTGGTCTGCGTGATGAGGCCTCCACTCCGAGGACGTTTATCAAATCTAGTGGTATTTTTCTCATTCCGGCAGTGAGCCCGAAAACATTTATTCCCCTGTCCGATAGAGCCCGCTTCGAGACATATCCGGCATTGCCGCCTGCAAGTATGCAAGTGCGAATAGGATTGCCCATACATCTTTCTATCCATGGAAGAATGTCGTCGAGGGCCGCATTGACGCGTTTCGTGTATTCATCCCTGATTTTGAGATAATCCCAGTCTTTCTTGGATTTATCGACGTACTCGAAAAAAGGGCGACCAATGATTTTGTGGACGAGCCAGCTTATAGGTTCATCACATCCCGAGACTGCGACGAGTGATTTCCATGTGTCGATGGGTCGTGCACTGACTTCAATGCTTGCGACGCTGTCCACCGAGAATGCTGCGGAAATACCAAAGCCCGTGCCGAAGGCCATTAGCACTGCCGGATATCTGACCTCAATTTCACACATTTCCGCAACGGCTTGAAATCCCATCATCCAAGCATCGGCATCTTTGATGAGGGTCACTTTGCATCCAGCGGATTCATTCAAGGCTTTCAATAATTCTAAGGGAACCTTAGCGGGGCCATCGACCAAATCAGCCCGCATGAACCGTCCATGCTCATCAACAACTCCCGGCACAGAGAGGGCCACGGTATCATAATGGATACCCTGCTTTTTGTAATACGCTGCCAGACTTGGCCAATGATTGGGATCGACAAGCTTGGGTAGGCTGTGATTGAGCCACCCCAACGTAGGTACCACTCTTGAAGGAGCATTCATAACTTGCTCAATGGAGGGGCGTTCTGGAAGCACTGCAGATTTGATACGTGTTCCGCCGATGTCGATGCTGAGTATGTATTTCATTGTAGGGAATGAGGCTTGGTGAGGTCAGCGAGGGATGGCGGCCGGGGGTGAGACTTGCTGGTCATAAACGCGCAATCACGCTTACTCCTCATAGGCAATGTTCGCAAATTTCAAGAGCATTTATAGACTTTTGCAATTACTTCTAATCACACAATTCTCTAACAAAAAAGATGATCGAAGCCACCCCGATGATCCAAAGCCACTTCATTTTCCGCCGCGAGCGCAGCGCTGCTGCGGACGGTGGCGGGGGCGGAGCATCGGGCGGAGGTTGGGGGAGCAGGGTCATGACTCGCTGGATTTCCCGGAGGCGAGGACGGGATAGGGATTTACGGATGCTTCGCTTCGCCTCGGGTGAAGACGGCGTCCATGCGGTCGAGGTAATTGGAGAGTTCGTCGTCGCGGTGGGCGGGATGGGATTTGAGGCGGTCCTTGAGGCGCATGTAGTCGTCGAAGGCACCGCTGGTCTCGCGGGCGCGGGTGATTTCAAACCAGTCGAGGTAGTCGCGGCCCCGGACCGACTTGGCAAGCATGGTGGTGCGGCGCAGGGCGAGGGCATCGAGGCGGGCGGGGAGGTCTTTGGTGGCGTTTTTGGCGATGTCGCCGAGGAGGATTTGATACTCGGCGAGGATGGGGCGGTAGGAGGGGAAGCAGCGGTAACTGAGGCGGACGAGGGCGTCTTGGGCGAGGCGGACGGCATTGGCGCGCTCGGGGGCGGGGAGGGCGGCGAGCTCGGGCCAAGCGGTGAGTTCCTTCTGCTGGATGACGCCCTCCGGGTTGCGGAAATTGAGCCGCAAGGCCTCGGCGAGGGCGGCCTCGGTGCGGGCGATGGGGAGGACATCGGTGGCGAGGTTCTGGCCGCCGATGTTGGCGAGTTGGAGGGCCCACCACTTGGCGAGGCTGGTGGCGGAGAGATTGAGGCCGGGGAAGTGCTTGCGCAGGAGGGAGGGCATTTCCCCTTCGTAGGCGGCGACATCGGTGAGGTAGGCGCGGAAAGCTTCCTTACCCTGGGGTTGCTGGAGCAGGGCCATGACGAGCGAGCCGGAGGAAACGCGGAACGCGGCGCGCATGGCGGCGTCCATTTCCTCGAAGCCGTGGTCGTCGAGGGCGAAGAGGTCATCGAGCTTGAAGAGGCCGCCGGTTTTGAAGAGGGCTTCGTAGAGGCGGCGGTCGCTTTGATTGAGCCGCCAGGAGGTCGCTTCGCGCAGGCCATCGACCAACCACGGTGGGACGCGGAAGGGGGTGGCTGATTCCTCAGGGGGGCGATTCCGCAGGGTGCGCTCGTAAACGAGGACGGCGGTGACGGCGGATTTGAAACGCTCCTGCTCGATGCCGCGGCTGAGGTGGACGTCGATGCGCAATTCATAGCCGGCCTCGCTGACGCGGAGATCCATGACCACGGTGCGGAGGGGCATGGGATCGCCAGATTTGCCGTGGAGGGTGATGGTGATGGGCACTTTCCACTCGTACTTTTCCTCGGTGAGCTTGAGGAGCTCGGCCTTCGCCTCTTCCGCGAGTTGGGCGATGTTGGCACGGTCTGCGGGATCGCCAGCGACGATGAGGAACTGCTTGCTGGAGCTGGTGATGGCGTCCCGGCCGTCGAGCTTGAGCGGCAGCGGCGGCTCGGCGATCTGGATGGCGCGCGGCGGGTCCTGCGCCTGGCTCAAGGCGATGCAGAGGAATCCCAGAACGAGGAAGCGGGCGCTCATTTTTAGGCGTCAGAAGGTCAAGGTTGTGCCCTTTTCCGCCGACGCGTCGCGCGGGTTGAGGACGAGCTTGCCTTTTTTGATTTTCACGTCGGCCATTTGGCGGAGGGCGAGGTCGATCTCGTCGGGGAACAGGGCGGCGAGTTTTTGATAGGCCGGGAGGACCAGATAGAGAAAGCCCTGCGGCACGACGAGTTTCCCGAAACGCCCACCCTGTGGCGGACCGGGAATGCTCGGGTTGTAGGGTCCGCCGTGCATCCGGACGTCGGTGGTGGTCCCTTGCGGCCCAATCATCCGCTCGACTTGAAGATACATCGAGACGGTGAAGGGCCGCCCCATGAAGGCGCGTTCCATGATGACCTCCGCCCGATCATCCTCGAGCCGGACCCAGACGTGTTCGAGGGTGATATTTCCCGCGAGGGAGCCGCCCTGCTTGAGAGTCAGCGTGCGGGCGAGCCAGCGGTTGATTTCCGCCTCGGTGAGTGCGAGCGGGTAGCCGCGCTCGATGGAACTTTTCAAGACCGCCTTCAAATCCCGCTCGGGGCTGCCCCTGATGACGGGGCCATTGCCACCGATGTCCATGAGATCTTGGGGCTGGAGGATGAAAAAGCCCGCTGCCGCCAGACCCAGCGCCCCCACGAGGAGGAACAGGATGACGAAGAGAGAAAGACAGCCGCCGCCGGATTTCGGCTCTTTGGAGGATTTGGAATCGGCCATAAGACGGATGTTTACCATGGCTAGCCCGGCTTGCAAAGCCTCGCTTCAGAAAGCGTCATTCCGCAGGCTTCGACTTCGGCGCGGGGGCCGGTGCCGCAGCGGGCGCGGCGGCGGGAGGGGCATTTGCAGCACCTTCCGCCTTGGCCCCGGCCTGATAGGACGAGGAGCGGTAGTCGGTTTGGTAAAAGCCGGAGCCTTTGAAAATGATGCCGCCGCCCGTGCCGAGCAGGCGTTTCACCGTGCCGTCACAGCCGACGACCGGGCAGGCGGTGAGTTTCGCATCATTCATGCTTTGAAACACCTCGAAGCGGTTTTTGCATTTTTCACATTCGTAATCGTAATTTGGCATGGTTCTCGGGGGTCTTGTAACACGTTCCATCTGCCGCGCAACCCCGGCGTGGGATTTCGCGTGCCGTGGCGGTTCCGATCTGGTTGAATTCTGCCATGCAACCGCGGGTCAAGACCATCGCCTCGATTTCCGTCGAGAAGTTTTTCGAATCCCACGCCGAAGCCCTCGGGCTGACTCTCCAAGGCGAGCGGGTGGGCTTTGACCGCCCGATCAGCGAGCCGGCGATGAACCGCCCGGGACTCGCGCTGGCCGGATTTTTCTCCTACTTCGCCAGAAAACGCGTGCAGGTGTTAGGCAATTCCGAGCTTTCCTATCTGAGAAAACTGCCAGAGCCGATGCGCATCGACCGCTTCCGCCGGATGTGCGACCGCGACATCCCGTGCATCGTGATCGCCCGCGGCTCGACGCTCGACGACAATCTAGCGGAGGTCACGCGGGAGCGTAATATCCCGGTGTTCGGCACCTCGCAGGTGACGATGAATTTCCTCAACGCCGCGACGATCCGGCTCGAACATGAATTCGCCCCAAGCGTCACCCTGCACGGCTGTATGGTCGATATGCGCGGCGTCGGCGTGCTCATCGTAGGGCGGAGCGGGTCGGGAAAATCCGAGACTGCTATCGGCCTGCTAGAGCGCGGGGCCTCGCTGGTGGCCGACGACATGGTCCGCATCAAATACGTCGGCGGCGAGCTGGTGGCGACCGCCCCGGACCTTTCCCGTGGCTACATGGAAATCCGCGGCATCGGCATCATCAACGTCGCCAACCTCTACGGCCTCGCCTCGATCCGCCCGGACAAGCGGCTCGACCTCGTGGTCACGCTCAAGCCCCAGGCCGATCTGAATGAGGTGGACCGCGTGGGCCTCCAACAGAAGACTTATGAGATCCTCGGCCAACACGTCGTCCACGTGGAAATCCCAGTCGGCCCGGGCCGCGACACCGCGCGGATGGTGACCATCGCAGCCCTCGACCAGCAACTCCGGCGGCTGGGCTATAACATGGCGGACGAGTTCAACCAGAAGCTGATGGACCACATGAGCGGCGGCGGGAAAATGTGATCGAGTTTGCTGGTGCGCCACAGATGGATAGCAGCTGCAGCCCCCAACGGCAAGGTATCTGCATTTGGATTATTTTAACCACGAATGGACAAGCACGAATTGGATCGCTTGAACCAATTACTGGTGATGACTTACAGACCGTGGCTCCCTGCGTGCAATAACCCATTCAAAGAACGAATTACCCACCGATTCGCCTCGATTCTAGACGTCCATTTGCGGTTACCACTCTTCAGGTGTTGATGCATTGCCCCCCTTTGGAGGCTTGGTTTTTATGTTTTTCCCGCACCACGCGCAAATGTAGGTCACTCCGAGTGTCACGACCCAAGTGATAACCCAGAATACCGCGAACAATCCGAATATTATGACGACCATGGGCACGTTACTTCCCTGTCTTGGCTCCAAAAGAACGAGCCACATCGGACACGGCATAGCACCGCCCTCGCCGACGGAAAGGCCAGGCATGAACCAAAATGTGAATACTGCGGTGTGGATGGCGACCCGCTGGGCCAGCAAAGGTGTGCGTTTGGCCAGGAACGGGATGTGTTTGGTCAGAAACATCGAGAGCCGGATCAAACCAAAACCGATTACGATGTAACCGACTATCAATAGCAGAAGACCCTCCACGACAGGGAGATTAGTTCACGATGTCCGGGATGGCAATATCGGAGTGATGCACAAAAAACAGCATTGCTCTCAAGCCGACCGCCGCACTTCCCCGCGATCCAAGTGCAGGAAATGACTCCAGCTTTCATCTGCGAGGCCGTTTTCGTGCATTCCGAAAAGCGGACGCCAGCGCGGGGCGTGCGGCTTGCTTTGCGGGTGCATGTTTGCCTCGTGGGGCAGCTTGTTTCCCTTGCGCGTGTTGCAGCGGAAACAGGAGGTGACGATGTTGTCCCAGGTCGTTCGCCCGCCCTTGTCGCGAGGGGTGACGTGGTCCAGATTGAGCTGAGTTTCGGGTAGAACCTTGGTGCAATACTGGCAGGTAAATTTATCCCGCAGGAAGACGTTGCGGCGGGTGAATTTCACCTCCAGCCGAGGTAGGCGATCATACATCGATAGCACCACGATTTTCGGCACCCGGATTGCGATCTTCGCACCATGGATCATTTCCGCGTCGGCATTGCCGTGGGAATAACAGATCCACGAGGACAGATCATGGGAATTGAACCGCTCGTCGCCCTCCACCTGCACCACCTGAGCGTGGCCAAGGCAGAGCAAATGCAGCGACCGGCGGACGGAACAGGTGTGGATCGGTTGCCAGAACCGATTCAATACGAGCACGGGATGTTCAAGTATGGCATTCATCACCTTTCCCAAACCAATCGCCAGCACGCTAGCAAAGACCGCCCGCTCGGCAATCGAAAAGGTTCGGAAAATGAAAACAATCCATGTCGGATTTCACTTGAAAATCACGCCGGACCAGTTTTTTCAAACAAGACGCCTCTGCGGCAACGCTTCGGGCGAGAATTCCAAAGGCACACTCACCGGTAATCTCACTCCACCCCCATGATCGAAGTCGAATCCCTGACCAAACAATTCGGAACCAAGCGCGCCGTGGACAATCTCACCTTCACGGTGAAAAAAGGCGAGGTCCTCGGGTTTCTCGGGCCTAACGGTGCTGGCAAATCCACCACCATGCGCATGATCACCGGCTTCATCCCCCCCACCTCTGGCGATGCCCGGGTCTGCGGCATCTCGATTGTGGACAACCCCGGCGCGGCGAAAACCAAGATCGGCTATCTGCCAGAATCCGCCCCGCTTTACAACGACATGACGGTCATCGGTTTCCTGAAATTCTGCGCCTCGATCCGTGGCCTCAAGGGTTCCGCGAAAAACGCCGCCGTCGAGAGTGCCATCGAAACTTGCTTCCTCAACTCAGTCGCCCGTCAGTCGATTGACACGCTTTCCAAAGGCTACCGCCACCGCACCTGCCTCGCCCAGGCACTGCTCCACGATCCAGAGGTCCTGATCCTTGACGAGCCGACCGATGGTCTCGACCCGAACCAGAAATACGAAGTCCGCCAACTCATCAAGCGGTTAGGCAAATCCAAGGCCATTCTATTTTCCACCCACATTCTCGAAGAAGTGGAAGCCTCCTGCACCCGTGCGGTCATCGTGGATCGCGGAAAAATCGTCGCCGACGGCACCCCCGCCGAGTTGCTCGCCCAATCCGGCACCGGATCACTCACGGATTTGTTCCGGAACGTGACCTCCAGCGACACCGAAGCCGCCTGAGGCAAAAAAGATTTCAAATCTCAGATTTCAAATTTCAAATTCCACATCCATGTCTTCCTGCACCATCTTCAAACGCGAGCTCTCCAGCTATTTCTCGCAGCCCACCGCCTACGCGATCATTGTCATTTTCCTGCTGTTCTCGCTCGGCCTCACCTTCACCTTCGGCGAGTTCATGCGCGTCGGGGATTCCTCGCTGGAGTGGACCTTCATCTTCTGGCATCCGTGGGTTTACATGCTGTTAGCTCCGGCGGTCGGCATGAAACTCTGGGCCGACGAACAACGCACCGGCACCATCGAACTGCTCGGCACTTTCCCGGTTTCCACCTGGAGCGCCATCATCGGAAAATTCCTCGCCGCCGCCACCGTCTGGCTGATCGCACTGGTGCTCACCTTCCCGATCATCATTACGGTAAACTACTTGGGAAATCCCGACAACGGCCAGATTTTCTCCGGCTACCTCGGCAGCTTTTTCGTCTGTTGCACCTTTCTCGCCATCACCATGCTGGTCTCGGCCTGCACTCGCGACCAGGTGGTCTGCCTCATCGTTTCGGTCTCCGTTTGCGTGCTGCTCCTGCTCTGCGGCTATGATCCTGTCACCCGCGAGTTGGCGAAAATCGTCTCCCCCGGCGTGCTCGACGGCATCGTCTCCTGCGGGGTCTGGGATCACTTCCGCTCGATCAACAGCGGCCTGTTCCGTCTCAAAGACTTCATCTGGTTCGGCTCGATCATCTTCGTCTGCCTGCTCGGCACCAGCGCCATCCTCTCCTCGAAACGCGCCTGACCGATTCTGATTTCAAATCTCAAATTTCAAATCTCAAATTTCAAATCTCAACTTTCAAATTTCAAATTCTTCCGACCATGTCCGCCAAAACCACCCACCCGGTCACCCGCGCCGCCCTCGGCGTTGCCGCGCTCGTCGCCATCGCCCTGTTAGCCAACTGGCTCGTCGCCCTCACCCCGCTCGGCAACCGCGGTGCCGACTTCACGGAAAACAAGGTTCACACGCTTTCTAACGGCACCCGCGCCATCCTAACCGAACTCGATACCCCCGTCGCGATCCGCTATTACGCCTCGCGCAGCACCGACTACATGCCGGAGGAACTCAAGCTCCACATGCGCCGCGTCGATGACCTGCTCAAGGAATATTCCTCCATCGCCAAGGGCAAGCTCCGCATCGAAAACCTCGATCCCCAGCCCGACACGGACGCCGAGGACTCCGCCAATCTCGATGGCATCAACGGCCAGCGCATGAACGACCAGAACCTGTTCTTCGGCGTCGCCATTTCCTGCTTGGATAAAACCAGCATCATCCCCTTCCTCGATCCCCGTGACGAAACGATGCTGGAATACCACCTGTCCAAGGCCATCGCCGAGGTCAGCACCGCCACCAAACCGAAGATCGGCATCATGTCCGCCCTCGATCTCAAGGGTGCTCCCGCGATGATGCCCGGTCAGCCGCCAACCCCCGGCTGGGTGATCTATCAGCAACTCAAGCAGTCCTTCGACGTCATCTCCATCCCGATGGAACCGGTCACCATCGACCCCAAGGAAGTCAAAGTGCTCCTGCTCTTCCACCCCGCCGGCATCACTCCGGAAGTCGAGTTTTCCGTCGATCAATACCTGCTCAATGGCGGCACCGTCGTCGCCTGCTTGGACCCCTACTCCGTCGCGGCCCAAATGACCGGCGGAGGCAATCCGATGATGGGCCAACAAGGCAATCCCACCACCTCCACCCTCCCCACCCTACTCCCCGCTTGGGGCGTATCCTTCGAGTCCGGTAAAGTCCTAGCCGATCCTCCGCTCGCCACCAAGCTCGGCGGTGACCGTCTCGGCCTCGCCGTGCTCACCTTGGGCAAGGCCTCGATGCCGCAAAAGGACGACGTTATCACCAAGGACCTCGGCTCCGTCACCTTATTCCTGCCCGGTGCCTTCACCGTCACCGGTGTCCCCGGCATCGCTTCCAACTCCATCATCCGCTCGACGACCCAAGCTGGCTTTGTCGATTCCTTGAAAGCCTCGCAGTTAGATCCCTCGCTCGCCCGCACCCTCAAGTCCAACGGCACTGCCTACGACCTCGTCACCCATCTCTCCGGGAAATTCAAAACCGCCTTCCCAGATGGCAGACCCAAACACGAGGATGAAACCACGAAGCCCGCCCCTAATAAAGTTCAAACCCCTGCCCTCAAGGAAGCTACCAACCCCGGCCATGTCTTCCTCATCGGCGACATCGACGCCTTCTACGACCGCTTCGCCTACAACATTCAGAACTTCGGCGGCACCCAAATGGCTTCCCCCGCCAATGGCAATGCGACGCTCCTATTCAACCTGCTAGACCAGGCCACCGGCTCGAAGCACCTGATCGGTTCCCGTTCCCGCTCCGCCATCATCCGGCCCTTCACCGTCGTCCAAAAAATGGAAGCGGATTTCAACCAAACCGTCGGCGTGAAAATCGAAGAGTTCCAAGCCAAGCAAAAAGCCGCCCAGCAAAAACTCAGCGATCTCCAAACCAAGAAATCCCGGGGTTCCGAACTTTATCTGTCACCCGCCCAGGAAGCGGAAATCAAGAAACTCCGCGAGGAACAGGTCGAATATGCCAAACTCGTCCGCGATCAGGAAAAGGAACTCCGCCGCCAGAAAGACCAGCTCGGCGCTAAAATCACCCTCCTCAACGTCGCCGCCATGCCGACCCTCGTGATCATCCTCGGACTCGCCCTTTTCATCAAACGCCGCTCCGCCACTCGCGCCCGCTGATTTTAATTCTCAAATTTCAAATCTCAAATTTCTCCAGCCCATGAACAAACGCCAGGTCACCATCCTTTGGGTCATCGCCATCGCTCTCGGTGTGGCGGTGACTGCCGTGAAGCTCAGCCAAAATCAAGCGACCCGCAGCGCCACCAAGCGCGGCCCGCGCCAGACCTTATTTGAATCCTTCCCCGCCGCCGATGTCGCCGCCATCACCATCAAGGGCGAGGGGGACAGCACCGTGGACATCGCTAAAAAAGACGGTAAATGGCTGCTCGCCCAACGCGACGGCTACCCGGCTAACAGCACCTACGTCAACGATTTCCTCCGCACCCTCGGCGAGCTCAAGGTCACGATTGGCATGGAAGCCGGCCCATCCTTCGCCCCGCGCTTCGGCATGGACGAGTCATCCAGCAAACCCGATGACCACGGCCTGACCGCCAGTTTCAAAGACAGCGCTGGCAAGGAAATCGCGAAAATCTCGCTCGGCAAAAACATCGAAAACGGCGCGGCCCCCTCCCCCATGGGCGGCAACAACGCCGTCGGTCGCTACGTCCGCAACCACGCTGACGATTCCGGCTTCTACGAGGTCAGCGAAATGTTCCCCTCCGTCAGCGCGGACGCCAAACGCTGGTTGGACGACACCTTCTTCAACCCGGAAAAAATCAAAGCCATCACCGTCAGCCAGCCTGGCAAGACTGAGCCAGCTTGGAAACTCACCCGCGAGTCCGAGGAGGCCGAATACAAGCTCGAGGGTGCCGCCGCCACCGAAGTCCTCGACACCACTGCTACCAGCCCGCTCAAGAGCCTCTTTTCCTACGCCCGCTTCGAGGATGTAATACCGGCGAGTAAGATCGGTGAAAAAACCGGTCCCGAGGCCAAGCGCATTGCCACCATCGAGACCTTCGAGGGCTTCGTTTACACCGTGACCTTCGCCCTCGCCAAGCCCGCCGCCCCCGGCGCACCTGCGGGTCCCGGTGCCGAACCACCGGCCACCGATAATTTCCTCCTCACCGTCAGCGTCACCGCCGAGCTGCCCAAGGAACGCAAGAAAGCCGACGGGGAAAAGCCGGAGGACGCCAAGACCAAGGACGCCGCCTTCACCGAGCGCCTCAAAACCCTGACCGAAAAACTCGCCAAGGAAAAAGCCCTCGCCGGCGTCACCTTCGAGGTCAGCAAATCCACCCTTGACCCACTCCTCAAGGACCGCGCCGGGCTCATCACCAAAGCCACCCCACCCGCCCCCGAGGGTGCTGATACCGGCGGCGTCCAAAAACTCCCCGGCGGCATGATCGCCACCCCGCCTCACTCCGCCGTCTCGGCACCGGTCGAAGCCTTCACCCCGCCCATCTCCATCCCCCCAGTCGAAGAAGAGAAAAAACCGGAAGAAAAGAAGTGAATCGCCAAGGAGTGTCGATCTCCGGTCCACACGCCGAATTCACTCACCCATGGAGTGAGCGAAAATTTCCCCTTTTTCGGATTGCCACCGGTCCCGCACCTCCCTAGCTTCCGCCTCCCCACGATTTTTTAACCTCATTCCGAGATGTCCAAGCACAATAGCCTCAAGTCCAGCGCCACCGTCGGCGGCAAACGTTCCGTCCTCAAGCGCTTCGAGCGCGTCAAGCTCCTGAAAGAGCGTGGCGAATGGAAAGCCGGCACGTCCCCCGTGGGCCTGCCGAAGACCAAGCACGAGGGTTAATCCCCGGCTGGTCCGACCCCGAAAACGCGCGGATCCCACCGGGTTTCGCGCCTTTTGCATTTCATCCCATGGCTACCAACGACGGCACCCGCCTCAACAAATACCTCGCCTCCTGCGCCGTGGGTTCCCGCCGCGCCTGTGACGAACTCATCAAATCCGGGCGCGTGGAGGTAAATGGCCACCCCTGCATGAACATGGGAACCCGCATCGTGCAAGGCGATCATGTCAAAGTGGATGGCAAACGGGTGGCCCCGCGCGAGGTGATGATCGTCGCCTTCCACAAACCACGCGGTTACGTCTGCACCCGCGAGGACGAACTGGGCCGGGAAACGATCTACTCGCTGCTGCCCGCCTCGCTCCACGCCCTCCACCACGTCGGGCGGCTGGACATGGACTCGGAAGGTCTGCTCATTCTCACCAACGACGGCGACCTCTCGCAGCAACTCATGCACCCCTCGAAGTCGATCGAGAAGGAATACCTCGTCACATCCAACCAAGCCTTCGAGAACCAACATCTCGACCAATTTCTCGAAGGTGTCTTCACCACAGAGGGCAAACTCAAGGCGAAGGCCATCGAGCGCTTGTCCTCCCGCCGGATCAAAATCGTCCTCGACCACGGCGCAAAACGCCAGATCCGCGTGATGTTCGAGACCCTCGGCTATCAGGTGACCAAACTGCTGCGCGTCCGCATCGGCGCACTCTGGCTGGGCGACCTGGAACCCGGCGGCTGGGCAACCCTGAACGCCTTGGAAATCCAGATGCTCCTGGGAAATCCCAAGCCCGCCAAAAAACGCGAGGCCACCGCCGAACCACGCAAGCAACGTCCGGGCTAATCCGTTCTGCGATCCCGCCGCATCAAGAACAGTCTGACAACCCGTCACGCGTCGCCTGAGTGAGTCAGTTACAACGCAGGCACTGCCGGATTCCGAAAAAAGAACTGCCCATCCCCGCCGCTTCTCGTTAGTCATACGTCCGTGCATCCGGTCGAATCCTACCTCACCAGCCTTCACGCCTCCCTCGGCGCTGGCACTCCCGAGACTTCAGGTTACCCAGCGCTTTCAAATCTCCTCAACGCCATTGGCGAAACGCTGAAACCCAAGATCACCGCCGTCATCCACCCCGCCAACAACGGCGCAGGCATCCCCGATGGCGGACTCTTCTCCTCCAAGGAACTCAAGAAACATAGCGGGGATTCACCATCCCTCTTCGGTAAACTCAAACCCGAGCGCGGCGTCATCGAGGTCAAGCCGCTCGACAAAGATCTTTCCGCTTTCGAGTCCAGCCCCCAGGTTCTCACCTATCTAGAAAACTACGGCCAGATCCTCCTCACCAACTACCGCTCCTACGCCATCTGGTCCATGGTCGGCGGCAAGCCCGTCCGCGGCGAGCACTACCACTTCGCTCCCAGCGAGCAGGAATTCTGGACAAAAGCCCACGCCCTCCGTGCCGATCCCAAGCACCCGGAATACGAACGCCTCTGGCAGTTCCTCCGCCGCGCCTTGCTCAGCACCGACCGCATCGCCACCCCGCAGGATCTCGCCGCCTTCCTCGCCAGCTATGCCCGGGAAGCCCGCGCCCGCATCGAAATCGCGCCCATGGGCACGCTCGAGCCGGTGAAAAAAGCCCTCAGCGAAGCGCTCGGCATCCACTTCGAGGGCGAAAAAGGCACGCACTTCTTCCAGTCCACCCTCATCCAGACCCTCTTCTACGGCATCTTCTCCGCCTGGGTCCTCTGGCATGAAGAGCACCCGAAGCCCGGCGACCGCTTCCAGTGGCGGCTCTCCGCCCAACACCTCGGCCTGCCCATCCTCCGCACCCTCTTCATCCAGCTCACCGACAGCCGCAAGATCCGCGCCCTCAACTTGGAGGAAGTCCTCGACTGGACCGAGGAATGCCTCGCCCGCGTGGACCGCTCCAGCTTCTTCGCCCGCTACGACATGGGCGATGCCGTCCAGTATTTCTACGAACCCTTCCTCGCCGAGTTCGACCCCGAACTCCGCAAAGACTTCGGCGTCTGGTACACCCCGCCGGAAATCGTCCGCTACATGGTCGGCAGCGTCGATGCAGCCCTGCGGGAAAATTTCAATCTCCCCGATGGCCTCGCCGATTCCTCCGTCGTCGTCCTCGATCCCTGCTGCGGCACCGGTGCCTATCTGGTGGAAACCCTCCGCCTCATCCACACCCGCCTCGTCGAAGGTTACGGCGAGGCCCAGGCCGCGCTGAAAATCCGCGAGATCGCCAAAAAGAACCTCTACGGCTTCGAGCTCCTGCCCGCCCCCTACGTCGTCTCCCACCTCCAGATCGATCTCATGCTCACCCGCTGGGGAGCCAAGCTCGATCACGACAAGGACGAACGCGCCGGCATCTTCCTCACCAACGCCCTCACCGGCTGGGTCCCCATCAAAGCCCCCAAAGACCTGCCCTTCTCCGAGTTCACCGAAGAACGCGACGCCGCCGATCAGGTGAAACAAAAGGAGCAGATCCTCGTCATCATCGGTAATCCGCCCTACGACGGCTACGCCGGACTCGCCATCGACGAGGAACGCAACCTCAGCTCCGCCTACCGCGAAACCAAGCAAGCGCCCAAGCCCCAAGGCCAGGGACTCAACGACCTCTACATCCGCTTCTTCCGCATGGCCGAGCGCCGCATCGCCGAAGGCGTTCCCCAGTCCGACGAGCTGAAACCCGGCCCGCCGCGCGACGACGCGAAAGGCATCGTCTGTTATATCTCCAACTACTCCTGGCTCGACGGACTCTCCCACACCGGCATGCGCGAGCGCTTCATGGAAGTCTTCGACTCCATCACCATCGACTGCCTCAACGGCGACAAATACAAAACCGGCAAGAAAACCCCCGATGGCAAACCGGACCCCAGCGTCTTCTCCACCGAGAAAAACCGCGAAGGCATCCAAGTCGGCACTGCCATCGCCCTGATGGAACGTAGGCCGCAAGAAAAAGCCCGCTCGATACACACCGACCCAACAGAATACACCCCCCAAGCAGATCTTACCTTCCGCCATTGGTGGGGAAAGGAGAAGCGGGAGGAGTTGGAAGCTTCGCTGAAACAACTAACGAAAAAGCAATCGCTTAAACCCGTGGTGAAGTTTGGACTCCCATTTCTTCCGATAGGAGTTAGCGAGAAATACGAAAGCTGGCCGTTGCTCGTTGAATTGATCCCGACGTCATTTCCCGGCGTGAAAACCAGCCGGGATGACGCGCTTGTGGACATTGATCGCGGCGCACTCATCCAGCGCATGAGCCGATATTATGACCCAACAGTGAGCGATGCCGCCCTTTCTAAAATCGCGCCGAGTTTGGTTAGGAAGACCCAGCGCTACGATCCACAAGATGTTCGTAAGCGCCTTTTGCTTCGTGGTGTTCAAGCCATGAATTTCGTCCGCTTCGCCTATCGCCCGTTTGACCTTCGCTGGCTGTATTGGGAGCCTGAAACGAAGCTCCTTGACGAAAAGCGTAGCGACTACTTTCCCCACTCTAAGGACGCCAATTGGACTATCGTGAGCCAAATGAAACCCCGGCGCGATTGGTCACCACCTCTTGTCGTGCGCCAACTTGGGTGCATTGATCTATTTGATCGGAGCGCGAGCTGTTTCCCATTGATTCTCTCGGATAAATCATCCGACGGAGAAGATGAATCAAGTGTCGTCCGTGAGCCGGAGTTATTTGCCACCAACAAACCCACCGGCCCACAGCCGAACCTCACCGACTTCGCCCGCAAGTATCTCGCCGGATTGAAATGCGGCCCGGAGGACCTGTTCTTCCACATCGTCGCCGTCCTGCACTCACCGCTTTACCGCGAGGAGAACGCCGGAGCCCTGCGGCAGGATTGGCCGCGCGTCCCGCTGCCCAAGGACGCCGCCACCCTCAAAGCCGGAGCCGCCCTCGGCCGCCAGCTCGCCGCCCTGCTCGATCCCGAAACACCCGTCCCCGGCGTCACCGATCTCAAAGTCCGGGAAGATCTCAAAGGCCTCGGCGAACTCACGGTAAGGAGTGGGGACCTTACTGTCCCCAGCGAAGCCCAAGCCACGAAGCCAAAGAATGCGGACAATAAGGTCCGCACTCCTTACAAATCCCCCGACCTCGCCATCGCCGCCCGCTGGGGCTACGCCGGACAAGGCGGAGTCACCATGCCCGGCCCCGGCAAAACCACCACCGGCACCCGAGGCGAAGGCTTTCTCGACATCCACCTCAACGCCACCACCCGCTGGAAAGATGTCCCGAAACCCGTCTGGACCTACACCCTCGGCGGCTACCAAGTCCTCAAAAAGTGGCTCAGCTACCGCGAGCAAGCGCTCCTCAACCGCCCCCTCACCGCCGAC
>JANXMQ010000033.1 GCA_025354565.1 Akkermansiaceae bacterium | reverse complement strand
TTTTACCGGACGATGGAGTGGGTGACGGCTGGGGGGAAACTCCAGCGGTGCCGGATGGCGTTTGTGGGGGAGATCCCGGTGCCACGGCAGATTCTGATGGTGGGGGAGGGGCATGGGCGCTTTCTGCCGGAGTGTGTGCGGCGGTTCCCGGAGGCGCGGATCGTGGTGGTGGATGCGAGCGCGAGGATGTTGGAAATCGCGCGGGGGAAGGTGGCGGCTGGGCGGGTGGAGTTTATGCTGGGGGATTTCCTGGAACTGGAGGGTGGGGGCGGGGAGTTCGATCTGATCGTGACGCATTTTTTCTTGGATTGCTTCACGGCGGAGGAGCTGCCGGAGGTGGTGGCGAAGCTGGGGCGGATGGCGAGCGCGAGGGCGGAGTGGCTGTTGGCGGACTTTGAGATCGCGGCGGGGGGGGTGGCGAGGTGGCGGAGCCGGATGATCGTGGGGATGCTGTATGGGTTTTTCGGGAGGGTCACGGGGCTGCGGGCGGACTCGCTGGTGGTGCCGGATGGGGAAATAGAAAGGGCGGGATTCACGCGGCACCGGCGGGCGACGTATGAGTGGGGGCTGCTGAAAAGCGAGTGGTGGCGGCGCGGTGGTTAGTATGCTGTCAGATTCCGGTGAATCCGGGGGCTTGCGCGGCAGGGCTTCGTGGCGAGAGTGGTGCAGGTCATGAGGCTCTACACGCTGGAACAAGAACAACGGTTGCCGATTTCCCGCGAGGTGGCGTGGGAGTTTTTCTCCTCGCCGCGGAATCTGGATGCGATCACGCCGCCGGATCTTGGGTTCACGATCGTGAGTGTGTCCGGTGGGCGCATTTATGAGGGGCAGATTATGACTTATCGGGTGAAGATCCTGCCGGGCGTGCGGGTGTCTTGGGTGACGGAAATCAAGTCGGTGGTGGAGGGGTTTTCCTTCGTGGATGAGCAGCGCTTCGGGCCCTATAAGTTTTGGCACCACCGGCACACGTTTGAGGAAATCCCCGGCGGGGTGCTGATGCGGGATGTGGTGCATTATGGATTGAGCTGCGGACCCTTGGGTAGGATCGCGCATGGCTTGTTCGTGCGGGCGAAGCTGGAGTGGATTTTTCGTTTCCGCCGCGAGATCCTGAGTCAGCAGTTTGGGGAGATGGGCGTGATATGAGTTGCTCAGTGGGAGGAGTGCGGGTAGTTTCTAAGGATGAATTTCCTCGGCACGATGGGATTTCCGGCGCTGCTGGGCTTGGCGATGGCGGGGCAGGCGGAAGCGGTGTTCTTCCTCGCGACTGGCGATGCGCAGCATAATACGTCCACGCCGGGGGATAACTCTGGGTGGCAATATGAGGGGAAGTTTTTGTATTTCCTGGGGGTGCCGATCGCCCCGCATTTTTTCATCACGGCCAAGCACTTCGGCGGGAGTGTGGGGGCGGTTTTTGATTTCCATGGGGATGCTTATACGACGATTGGATTCCAAGATGTGGGGACGACGGACCTGCGGATTTGGGAGGTGGATCATGCCAAGCCGTTTCCGACGTATGCACCGTTGGCGAGCGGAGCGGCGGATGTGGGGGCGGCGGCGACGATTTACGGGCGCGGCACGCTGCGCGGGGACGAGGTGGTGGTGGGCGGGGTGTCGAAGGGCTGGAAATGGGGGGCGGCGAGCGATGTGGAACGCTGGGGCCGGAATGTGGTGACCGGTATCGTAAGCGCTGCGCCGCTGGGGGATTTTCTGTATTGCGATTTCAATAAGCCGGGCATACCGGATGAGTGCTCGCTCTCGACGGGCGATTCCGGCGGCGGACTGTTCGTGCTGGAAGACGGGCTGTGGCGGCTCTCGGGGATCAATTATGGAGCGGATAGTCCGTTTCGGACGGGGCCGGGCGGGGCGGCGTTCTATGCCGCGCTGTTTGATGCGGGCGGACTGCAATACCAGGATGATGCCGGGACGTGGACCACGATCACGGATGTGGATGACGATATTCCGAAGAGTCTGTATTGTTCACGGGTCGCGGGTTCGCTGGCGGCGATCACGGCCATCGCGCCAGAGGTGGGTGCGCTGGCGAGCGAGAATTTCAGCGCGTGGCAGCGCTTGTATTTCACCCCGGCGCAGATCACCGCGACGGCGACGAGTGGGCCGCTCGGGGACTTGGATCGGGACGGGATTGTTAATTTGCTGGAATTTGCCTTCAATCTGGATCCGACCTTCAATGAGACTGCGGGCATGGTGGCAAATACTGGCTTACGAGGTCTGCCAATCGTGCGGGTGGAAACGGTCGGGGGGGCGGACCATCTGACGCTTGATTATGTCCGGCGGACGAGCGGGAGTGGCGCGGGGCTGACTTATACGCCGGAGTTTGCGAGCGATCTGGGGACGTGGGCGGCGGTGGGGACGGAGAGCGTGACGACGATCAATCCACGTTGGGAGCGGGTGAAAATCGTGGATTCCGTGACCATGAGCGCGGGGGGAAGACGCTTCGGGCGGGTGAAAGTGGTGCTGGCCGATTGACAGGGCATGAGAAAAATCTGTAAGCAGGGGCGCTTCTGGAACGTTAAACGGGTGGAATCGCTGGCGGTTTGCGGACGAGGGGCGATGTCAGAAATTTACCCAATGATGAAAATTTATCAGATCGCGATTGCGTGCTTGTTGGCAGTGCCGGTGTGTCGGGCGGAGGTGGATTTCGCCCATCAAGTGGTGCCGATCTTGCGTGAACATTGCGCCAAGTGTCATTTGGATGCGGCTCGCAAGGGTGGATTTTCCATGAACACGCGGGAACTGTTACTGAAAGGTTCGGAGGACGGCCCGACGGTGGTGCCGGGTGATCCTGCAAAGAGTCCGCTGCTCGATCTAATCGTTTCCGACGACAAGACCGAGCGGATGCCGCCGAAGGGCGAACGGTTGAAAGTGGATGAAGTGGCGGTGCTGACGGACTGGATCAAGGGCGGCGTGAAATGGGAGGCGGGATTCACTTTCGCGAAGGATGCCTACGACCCACCGATCAAGCCACGCATGCCCGAACTGCCGCCGGTGGTGGCGGGGCGGAACCATCCGGTGGACCGGATCATCGACCGTTATTTCGCGAAAAACCAGGTCACCCGGCCGGCCCCGTTGGGCGATGCGGCGTTCATTCGCAGGGTGTCGATGGATTTCACGGGGCTGCTACCGGATTCACAGGCGATCACGGCATTCATCAAGGATCCGGACCCGGCCAAGCGGGGCAAGCTCATCGCATCCACCTTGGCGCGGGATGAGGATTACGCCGAGCATTGGCTGAGTTTTTGGAACGATCTGTTAAGGAACGACTATCAGGGAACCGGCTACATTGACGGCGGGCGCAAGCAGATCACCAAGTGGTTGTATGACTCGTTGTTGACCAACAAGCCTTATGACAGCTTCGCTCGCGAGTTGTTGAATCCGCCGGATGTGCAGTCGCAGGGCTTCATCGACGGCATCAAGTGGCGGGGCAGTGTGAATGCGAGCCAGACGAATGAAATCCAGTTTGCCCAATCTATTTCCCAGACCTTTCTCGGGCTGAACATGAAGTGCGCGTCGTGCCATGATAGCTTTGTGGACAAGTGGAAACTCGATGATGCCTACGGGCTGGCGGCGATTTACTCAGACCATCCGATCCAAATCGAGCGTTGTGACAAGCCGACCGGGCGGATGGCGAACCCGGCGTGGATCTACCCGGAAATCGGCCAGATTGATCCCACCGCCGCTCGCCCGGAGCGGCTTAAGCAGCTTGCCGCGCTGATGACCCATCCGCAAAACGGCCGCTTCACACGGACCATTGTGAATCGTCTGTGGCAGCGGTTGATGGGGCGCGGCATCGTGCATCCGGTGGATTCCATGGGCACGCCGCCGTGGGATGCGGATCTGTTGGATTATCTCGCCTCGCGCTTCGTGCAGGACGGCTACGACATGAAAAAAATGCTGGCATTCATCGCCAGCTCGCAGGTCTATCAGTCGGAATCCGTGGTGACGAAGGATTCGGCGGATGTGAAAATTTTCCGTGGACCGGTGGCCAAGAAGCTGACGGCCGAGGAATTCGTGGACGCGGTGTGGACGCTTACCGGCACTGCGCCAGCAGCCAGTGCGGCGAAGGTTGCCCGCAAGGCTGTGGTCGCCGACGCGAAGGTCAGCGGGCAGTGGATATGGTCGCGGGCGGCGGCATCCGCTGCGGCTGCCGGAGAAAAAATCACGCTGGTGACGGCTGTCGAATTGCCTGTGGCGCCAGTCTCAGTGCGGGGGGCGTTCATCGCGGATAATGAAGCGGAAATTTTCCTCAACGGGCAATCCATCGCGACCGACATGGAGGGGCCAGCCCCGCGCCAATTGGATTTGAGTGCGCTCAAAGCAGGGCGGAACATGCTGGTCGTGGTAATCAAAAACGGCGGGAGCGCACCAAACCCGGCGGGATTTTTGCTAGAGGCACATGCCCTGATGCCGGACGGAAAATCGGTGGTCATCAAAAGTGACCCGAACTGGAAGTGGACAGCGAAGTTGCCGGACGCGAAGGGGAATTTCCCGCAGCCGCCGACCGACTGGCAGTCCGCCGCCGCCGTTTCTGCACCGGAGGTATGGGCGGGTATGATGCCCGAATTCGCGGGCATGCTGCATACTGACAAGGGCGGCATGGTGCGTGCGGCGTTGGTTCCCGCCGACATGCTGATGCGTGCGCTGGGCCGACCCAACCGGGAACAAATCGTTTCCATGCGCCCGGACAACATCACCACCTTGGAGGCCATCGATCTTGCGAACGGCGATCTGTTAGCCGGTATGCTCGCACGCGGTAGCAAGACGCTCGCGGCGACCAACCCCAACCCGGATGCGCTGGTGGATAGCATTTATCTACGGGCACTCGGGCGACCACCCACCGTCGGGGAAAAGGCAGGATTAGTCGCCACGCTCGGACCGAAGCCTGATTCTCGCGCAATCGAGGATTTGCTGTGGCTGGTCTTGATGTTACCCGAATTCCAGTTTATCCGTTAAATACTCACTTAAATTGTTATGTCTGATTTCGATCATTTTCAAGACCAAGCGTCCGGATTAAGCCGCCGGACCTTTCTCAAGGCCTTGTCCGCCTCCAGCTTGGCTGCGGCAATGTCTGGCGTGCCACAGGCACGGGGCGAGGATGACATCGTCCAACCTGCGGCTACGGCCGATTGTTGCATCTTGCTATGGATGGCGGGTGGGCTGGCCGCGCCGGAAACCTTCGATCCCAAGGCCTATCAGCCGTTTCAAAAAGGCCTCGGCATTGAACACGTCCTCAGCACATTTCCCTCAATCAATACCACGCTGGATGGCGTGAAAATTAGTGAGGGCTTGGAGGAAATCGCCAAGCTGATGGACCGTGCCACCTTGATCCGCTCGCACGTCCAGCCGGACCTCGGCAGTATCCTGCACTCGCGCCACCAGTATCATTGGCACACCGGATACGTGCCGCCACAGACTGTCGCCGCGCCGCACATCGGGGCGTGGATCGCCAAGGTCCGCGGGCCGAAAAATCCGGTGATGCCAGCGTTCATCAACATCGGCCAGCGCCTGGAGGGGGTGGGGGAGAGCGAGGAACTCAAAGCTTTCACGACCGGCGGGTTCTTTGGTTCGGAATTCGGTCCCTTTAATTTACCCTACCCGGATGATGCGGCCCGCTCGGTCAGGCCGTCGCAAGGGATGGAGGCCGGTCGGTTTTCCAACCGTTACGCGCTCTATCGGAAACTCGTGGATGCGAATCCTAACCGCGATTTCATGAGCGACTATCAGCAGGAGTCGATGCTGCGGGCGTTGGAAAACGCGCATCGCTTGTTAGGTTCCAAGGAAAAGGACGCCTTCGATCTCACGCTGGAGCCGAAGGAGATGCTCGACGCCTACGGCAGCGGGCGTTTCGGGCGCGGCTGTCTGTTAGCCCGCCGCCTCGCGGAGTCCGGCGCGCGATTCATCGAGGTCACCACCGAATACGTCCCCTTCGTCAATTGGGACACCCACGAGAGCGGGCATGAGCGCTTGGTGAAACTCAAGCAGGACATCGACCGGCCAATCGCCCAGTTGATCCGTGATCTGGAACAGCGGAAAATGTTGGATCGCACGCTGGTCATCATCGCCAGCGAGTTCAGCCGCGACATGCTGATGGAGGGCGCGCCGGGGTCCACCGCGAAGGACCAATCCACCGCGAAATCCGCGACATTGGAACTGCCAAAACACTACGGCCTGCATCGCCATTTCACCGGTGGTTCGTCGGTCGTGATGTTCGGCGGCGGCATGAAAAAAGGCCATCTCCACGGGGCGACGGCAGACGAGCGCCCGCTCATCGCGATCAAGGATCCCGTCACCATCCCTGATCTTCATGCCACGATTTTCACCGCCATGGGCATCAGTCCGAAGACCGAATTCGACATCGAGAAACGCCCGTTTTATGCCACCAAAGACGGCTTGGGCAAGGCGGTAAAGAGCTTGTTTGCCTGAGCACTAGGATCGCTGGATATTTATGCCAGAGCTTCGCTGACGATGCGTGGGAACACCGGTGTCGGCTTGTCGATGATGTGGCCGTCGGGCAGCAGGCCCCAGTGGAGATCGGCCAGCTTGAAATCCGTTAGGCCGGGGAGCTTGAGTTGGTTGGCGAGTTTCGCGGCGGCGTCCGGCAGGACGGGGGAGAGCAGGATGGCGGCGTGGGCGATACTTTCTGCTAAATGATAGAGCACGGTGGCGAGGCGGTCTTTTTTCTCCGGGTCTTTGTTGAGTTCCCAAGGTTTCATCCGGTCGATGTATTGATTGCAGTGAACGACGTGCTGGTTGAGGGCTTCAAGGCCTTTGGAAATGTCGAACTCATCCATGGCCGTCTGATAGGTGGCAGTGGATTCTGTTAGCGATACTTGCAGGGCGGAGTCGTCGGCTGTTAGCGGGCCGCCGGGCTGGAGAATGCCGCCGGTGAAGCGTTGGCTCATGTCGAGGGTGCGGTTGCAGAGGTTGCCGAGTGCGTTGGCAAGCTCGGTGTTGTAGAGCATGATGAGCCGGGCGAGGTCGAAGTCGGAATCTTTGCCGTTGACGATGTCGCGGACGAGGTAATAGCGGACCGCCTCGACGCCGAATTGATCGGCGAGGATGGCGGGATCGACGACATTGCCGGTGGACTTGGCCATTTTTTCGCCACGGATGTTCCACCAACCGTGAACGAGGAGGTGGGGCATTTGGGAATCGGTGAAGCCCATGGCGTGCAACATGCAGGGCCAGTAGATGCCGTGGGCGGGGATGAGGATGTCCTTGCCGATGATGTGGACCGGGCGGCTGTGCTCGGGCCAGAGTCGGGAGAAATCCGGCAGACCGGAATTTTTTGCGGCCTGATAGCCAGCGAAGGAGATGTAGTTGATAAGGGCGTCGAACCAGACGTAAGTGACGTAATCCTCATCGAAGGGAAATTCGATCCCCCAGCGCAGGCGGGCCTTGGGTCGGGAGATGCAGAGGTCGGTGCCGACGTTGCGTTCGAGGGCGTTGAGAAGCTCGGCTTTGCGGAAGGTGGGGAGGATGATGTCGGTGCTGGCTTCGAGGAAATTTTTCAGCCAATCCGTGTGATCGCTGAGTTTGAAATACCAGTTTTCCTCCTCGATCTCGACGACCTCACCCCACTCGGGGCCGAAATTTCCGGCGTCGTCGCGGTCGCGCTCTTGGAGGAATTGTTCCTGTCTGACCGAGTAGTGGCCGGCGTGGGATTTTTTGTAGAGCTGGCCCTGGTCCTTGAGTTCGCTGAGGATGGAGCGGACGCAGGCCTTGTGGCGGGGGTCGATGGTCTCGGCCCAGCCGTCGTATTTCACGCCGAGTTTTGCCCAGAGATCGGAAAATTTCTGGGTATTGCGGGCGACGAATTCCTCGGGGGAAATGCCTTCCTTTTCCGCTGTCTGTTGGACTTTCTGGCCGTGCTGATCGACGCCGGTGAGGAAATAGACCTCGTCGCCCCGTAGCCGCCGGTAGCGGGCGATCATGTCGGCGAGGATTTTTTCGTAGGCGTGTCCAATGTGGGGCGAGCCGTTGGTGTAGTCGATGGCGGTGGTGAGGTAGAACATGTTAGGAAGTGGGAAGAGCGATGGGCAGAGGGACTGTGCGAAGAGGCAAGCACATTGTCATGCGCTCGCGCAAGGATGCCAGCCGGTTATTTGATTCCCATGACTACTCCGGCCCTCAATGCCCGGAAAACAACGCGGCGACCATGTCAATGCAGCGCGGACCGGGCATCACGCTGAGTTCCATTTGATTCATCACGTAGGCGAAGGAAATGCCGGTTTCCGGGTCGCCAAAAGCATGGCTGCCGCCCGCGCCCGGATGACCGAATGCGGCGGTCGATGGGCCGTAGAGTTGCCGGATTTTCACACCCGCTTCATCGAGTGGATCGCACTGGGCACCGCAGGTGAAACTCGTGGGGCGCAATAACACCCGGTCCGGTCCCGCAACCTGGGGCGTGGCCAAGGCCCTTCTCACCGCTGAGGAGAGCGGGCTGCTGATCGTGCCGCATGCCGCTTGATAGAACTTCGCCAGCGCTGACGCCGTGCCGATCCCGCCGAGCGCGGGCAACCCGGCTGACCAAGCGCGGGAGTCGTTCATTTGCTGGATCGAATGCAAGCCGCGCGGCGAGGAGAATGCCTTGCGGGTGAAACTGCCATCGCGCATGAGTTCCTGATAGAAAGCGGTTTCGCTGCCAGATTGACAGGGTTTTCCCGGATAAAGCCGTGCCACTCGCGGCCATGCGACTTCCGGCAGGCCGATCCAGAATTCCAAACCGAGCGGGGCGGCGATGTTTTGCCACCAGCATTGCCCCAGTGTTAGACCGGTGAGGCGACGGACTGGCTCGTCCAGAAGTGCCCCGAAAGTCCGGGGATGGTAGCCATGCCCCGCGCCCAAACTCCAAGCCGGAACCTGGGCTTCGATGGCGGCCACCACGTCCGCATGGTCGAATAGATCGGCCTGTCGATCCAGTCCGGCTAGGCCGCACTGATGGGAAAGCAGGTTGGAAAATCGCGCGTCCGCCACCGGAAAACCCGGCCAGACCTCGCGGACCGGCGTGTCGGGAGTGAGTCCACGGCTCTCCAGGGCCAGTAACAGCGTCGCCGCCGCCGGAACCTTGGTGGCGGAATAAACGGGGACCAAGGTTTCGGTCGTCCAAGCCCGGGTTTGTTCCCGTTCGCACCAACCCTGGCCGTACGATACTAACTCCGCACCGTCCTGCCAGATGCTGATGGCGGCTCCCATTTCTCCCCGCTCGCGGAAATTCCGCGCGAAGATTTCCAGCACATTATCTAACACCGATGGATTCACTGCCATGAAGCGGTGTCTCCGCTGCCGCTTCTTGGCGCAATACTGAACTCGCTTCAAGGATCAATCCCGTCTGCGACTCGACAGGCGGCGAAGACCATTCCTCGACTAGGCGGAAGGCCACCGCCAGCATCGTTGGACCTAGGAAAATGCCGACCAGACCAAATGCCAGCGCCCCGCCGATGACCCCGCAGAAAATTAGCAGGAAGGGCATTTTACTGCCTTGGCTGATCAAATAAGGTCGCAGGAAATTATCCACACTGCTGATGGCTAGGAAGCCCCACAGCAACATGAAAACTCCTAAGCCCGGCTGATTCTGGGCGAATAACCACAACGCCGCCGGTAGCCAGATCATTGGCGGGCCGAAGGGGATCACTGCGAAAAAAAATGTCAGCACGGAGAGCAGCACCGCGCCGGGCACACCCGCAATCCAAAACCCAAGCCCCGCCACCAGCGCTTGGGCGATTGCCGTTCCCAACACGCCATAAATCACGCCACGCACGGTATCACCAGCGACCTTCAGGAGATGCTGGCCGCGTCCACCTGCGAGTCGATCCACTGCATTGGTTAGGCGATCCGCTAAAACAGGCGCGTCACGCAGCAGGAAAAACGCGAGAAAGGCGCTGACTAACACCTGCGTCACGCCTTGGCCGACCGTCAGGGTCACCGAGATCAGCCATGTTTTCGCCCAGACCAAAAACTGTCCTAACAGGACGACGATGTGTGAAGATGCCTGCTTCTTATCCTCCGCATCTGTTTTTTCATTCCCCACTTCCTGCGGCGGCGGAGCTTCCTTCACAATCAAACCCTCGCCACTCTCGACCACGATCCGAGGCCGCAGCGGCGTCGTTTTCACTTCTTTTTCGAGTTGTTCCATCCACGGCTTCCGGTCCTCCGCGAATTTCGCCCAGTAGCCAGCCATTTCCGGTCCCACCATTGGCAATTGACCCACCCAGGCCGGTGCCTGGTCGGGTGCCGCCATGAACCACTTGCGCGTCGCCTCAGCCAAATCCTTGCCGTCTTGGGCGATGCTGAGGCCGATTAAGGCGATGGGGCCAGCCAGCACGATGGTCATCGTCAGCGTCACAAAACAAGCCGCCAGAGTCCGCGAGCCGCGGAACCAACGGGTGAAACTGCGCTGCAAGGGATGCAACGCGTAGGCTAGAATCATCGCCCACATCAGCGCCGTGGCGAAGGGCCGCAGCACGTAAAAACAACCGAGCAACAACAATAGCAAAGCAATCCCGCCTAGCAGAGGTTCGATCTTGAAACGCTTGGTTGATTCTTCGGATGCCATGGATTGCAAGGATGCTAATCAGATTTTACCGATTCCGCCAGCGAGTTTCACAAGGAATTTTTTTCCACCGCACTCACCTACACGCGATCACGGTATTGAGACATGGCCGGTTTGTGACAGCCTCGGGGGCGTAAGGGATAGCACAAAAAAAGCCCCCCAAAGGGCCCACGGGCGTCGGAACAAGGGATCCGACGCCCGTGGTCATTTTCAGGCGTTCTCCATCACCCAGCGGTATTCCCCGGCGATCTGTACTTCGACCGGGCGCTGGAGTTCGGTGGGCAGGACGCCCCAAGTGTAAGTCTCGATCTCGTAATGCTGGCAGGCTGTAGGATGAAATTTACGCCACGCTAGGACTTCCCGTGTTTGCTGGCGGGTCGAGCGCAGAGGCATCGCTGGCTCCGCATCGAGTGGGATGTGGAAATGGACGCGCATTTCCTCGAAGGCCGACGGATCGAGAGTGCCATTGGCCACCGCGTCGAAGAACAAAGGCAGATCCGCGAAGCGCGTGATCGAACCATCCGCCCGCCGCAGCAGCACTTGGTGGAAATATACCGGCTCGTCGAAGGCGCGGATCGCCGCCAGTGCCGCCGGGTCGCGTGGATCGAGGGCCAGCGCGCTTGAAAGATGGATCTTGGAAATTCGGATGCCGGCGGCTGTTAGGGTGTCCAGCGAGTTTCCAGCAGCGTCATATTCGAGGGCGAAATGGCAGGCGTCATAGTTGAGCCCGATCCTGCGACGGATCACCTCCGGCACGTCCGCAGCCGCATGCAGGCGTTCGAAAAACGCGAGCGTCTCCGCCGTGTTTTCAAAATGCCCGAGCGGTTCCGGCTCCAGTCCCAAATGCAAATCCAGCCCTGTCCGTAGCGCCAGTCCTTCCAGCCAATCCGCTAGATCTAGCAGATTATTCATGATCTGCGGCTCATCGGCATGAAAGCTCTTGTGCGAACCCGGCAGAGTGGAAACCGAAGCCCCGGTGCCCGGTCTGGCGATGGCTGCCAGAATCAAAAATAGATCCTCCGTGTAAGCCAGTCGCGCCTGCTCCGTCCAATCCGGTTTGAACACCTGCTCCTTGACGCGGGTACCGTGAAAACTGCCGTAGGGAAACCCGTTAATCGTAAAAACATAACAGTTTTCCTGCTCCAGCCAGTGCTTGAAATTCAATACTTGATCCCCAACTAGCAACTCGCGTGCCGCCACCGCCGAGAGTCGTAGCCCGATGCCATAGGCGGCGTCTGGTCCCAGTGTGCCGTTAGAACGCAGGCGATCCCTGACCGCGAGGACATGGGTTTTCAGGACCACGAAAGTTTCCACCCAGCTTTCCGCCGGGTGGATGTTGGTGCAGTAGGAGAGGTGGGATTGGTGGAATTTCATGGGGGTGGGCTTTTTAGCACTCCGAAAGTTCTTCCTCCGGCACGTTCATCCCTTGAACCTCTGCGACTGGCTCAGAAAGCGGCGGGGGTTTTGATAGATGATCTTCTCAATCGCTTCGGCACTGTGCTTGCGGCGTTTCATTTCCAAGGCGCACTTGGGAATGGAGAGGGGATCGGAGTGGCCCCAGTCGCAGGCGGAGTTCATCCAGAGGCGCTCGGTGCCGTAGATTTCCAGCATGTCAATGGCGCGGTGGGGCGAGCATTTGCTTTCCGGATAGAGCGTCATGCCAGCCCAGTAACCGGCGTCGAGAACATGGGAAATAGTGTGCTCCTCCACGTGGTCGATGATAACCTTGCCACGGTCGAGCTGGGAGAAATCAGCGAGCGAATCGAGGATGAGGCGGGTGCCCTTGAGCTTATCTTCCAAGTGGGGGGTGTGGATGAGGACGGGCAGGTCGTGGTCGAGTGCGAGCTGGACGTGGGCCTCGAAAATGGCGAGTTCGTTGCGGGTATTTTTGTTGAGGCCGATCTCGCCAATGCCCAAGACCGTCGGGCAAGCGAGAAACTGCGGGATGATGGCCATCACCTCGCGGGCGAAGCCGGGATCATCGGCTTCCTTCGGATTGATGCAGAGCCAGCAATAATGCTGGATGCCATATTTCGCCGCGCGCTTGGGTTCATATTCGGTTAGCTGGCGGAAGTAATCGTAAAACCCGGCGGCCGAAGAACGGTCGAAGCCAGCCCAGAACGCCGGTTCGCAAATGGCCTCGCAGCCGGACAGCGCGAGTTTCTCGTAGTCGTCCGTAGTCCGGCTGACCATGTGGCCGTGGGGCTCGATGTAGTTCATTCAGGGAAAAGAAGTTGATGGTTGAAAGTTGATGGAGAGAGGAAGAGGTTGTGGTTGAAAGTTGATAGAATGAGGAAGAGCTTGAAAGAGCATTCATTCATTTTCTGCCTCTCAACCATCAACTCTCAACTTTCTTTCAGTAAGCGCTGCCCCAAAGGCTCCTTGAAACGGGGCGCTTTGGGCGATTTCCAGCGTGTGGTCGGAGAAGGCTTCCAACACGGCGCGGGCGCGGTCGGGGCGGGCGGTGAGGAGGATGGGTAGGGCGGCTTTTAGGGCGGCATAACGATAGTCGTCCGCGCCGGGGTGGCGGTCGATGCGGTCGAGAAAGGCGGCGAGGTCGATGAGCTTGTGTCGCGCATCGATGAATTGGAGGTCAAGGAGTTCCTGTTTGCTCGGCATGGGGAAAGGTTATGCGGAAATTTCTGGAATTCCATCACGAAGCACGGGAAATAGAAGCCAGCAGGGGAATGGCGGTGGGGAATGTGGAGGATTTCTCATCCCATGCCACCCAGAATGCCAGTGAAAGACGGTTTTCAGACCTACATGGTCTGTAGGCGCTCAGCCTCGGTCAATCCGGTATTCTTCACTGTCCGGGGTGATTGACTTCACGGCAGCATCTGTCGTAGCTTTTACCATATGCCGATACGCACCCTGATTATCTATGTCCTACTCGCTTGGCTGACCATCGCCTCATCCTCGGCGATGCCGACGCTTTATTTGATCGGCGACTCCACGGTGAAAAACAACACGCCAGGCACCCAAGGCTGGGGCGATCAACTCGCAAAATTGTTTGATCCGGCCACTATCGCCGTGGCTAACCACGCCATTGGCGGGCGGAGCAGCCGGACTTTCCTAACCGAAGAACGCTGGAATGCCGTCTTGAAGGAACTCAAACCGGGAGACTTCGTCATTATGCAATTCGGCCACAACGACGGTGGCGGGCTGAACGAACCACGCGGTCGCGCTTCGATCAAAGGCATCGGCGAGGAAACACAGACCATCGTTCGCAAGAGCGATGGCAAGGAGGAAACCGTCCATAGTTACGGCTGGTACCTGCGCAATTACATCACCAGCGCGAAAGCGCACGGAGCGATTCCCATCGTGGTGTCTCCCGTGCCGCGCAACATGTGGAATGACGGAAAAATCAGCCGCGACAGCAATGGCTACAGCCTGTGGGCACGGCAGGTCGCGGAGCAGACCGGGGCTGGATTCATTCCACTGCACGACCTGGTGGCGGATGAGTATGACAAGCTCGGCACCGAAGCCACCAAACCTTTGTTCAACGGAGATGACCACACGCACACTGCGCCAGCAGGCGCAGAGCTCACCTCCCGAATCCTTGCCAAGGCCATCCGTGGCTTGCGCGGCATTTCGTTGGGCGAGCACCTCCTACCTGCCGCAGGCGCACAACACCCGATCCGCGCCCACGGTCCAGTGGGCGATGGCGTCACTCTCGATACAGCCGCTATTCCTGACGAAAACCGCAAGTCGTTAGAAAACTTGAAACCTGAAATTTCATGAAGCTCCATCTGCTAGTTTTGCCATTACTTCTGCTCGCGTTCACGCGTTCCCCGGCGGCGGGAGTTGTGATTCGTGAGACGAAAGACGAAAGACGTGCTGGTTTGATTTTGGATCATGGCTTGGGCTAACAGGTGCGGGGGCAACGATCATCTTAAAGTTCCCCCGCAGGTCTGTCCACCAACCCATTGGGGTTATTGCGCTGATGGCATCGTTACCACAATACGCTTGGCACCTTTAACCAATTTGGTATAATGGAAGTGACACACTGCGGTGTGTATGGTGTTCAAGCTGCGCATACTGCCCGCTGAATTTTTCGCATCTAACTCATAAAATCGATGATCCGCACCCTGATCCGCATTCTGATCACACTCAGTCTCTGCCATTGCCTCGTGGCCGCTGAAGAAGCCCCCACCATCCACATGATCGGCGACTCGACCATGGCTGACAAACCACGCATGGATTATCCCGAACGCGGCTGGGGCCAGCTATTCCGCGAATTTGTCATAGCTCCCGCCACAGTAAACAACCAAGCACGTAACGGCCGCAGCACGAAATCCTTCATCATCGAGCATTTGTGGGACAAGACGCTAGCGTCTATCAAACCCGGCGACTGGGTGATCATCCAGTTCGGCCACAACGACCAGAAAGTCGAAAACGCGCAGGTTTACACGGATCCCCATGGTGCCTACTGTGACAACTTACGGCGCTTTGTTAGAGAGACCCGCGCCAAGTCCGCCCATCCGGTCATCGCCACCTCCGTCGTCCGCCGCAAATGGGATGAAAATGGTGTTTTTCAGGACACTCTCGGCGATTATCCCGCTGCCGCCCGCGCACTTGCCGACGAGGAAAACGTGCCATTGCTCGAACTGCACGATCTAACATTCAAGATGGAATCCGAAGCCGGCGCTGATGGCTCGAAGGGCTTTCATTTTTCCAAGGACGATACCCATTTTTCCGAAACCGGAGCTCGCGCCGTTGCCGCGCTCGCCGTATCAGAAATCCGCCGCTTGAAACTGCCACTCGCCCAGTGGGTCCATGATAAGGAAACAGTGACAGCGGTGATATCCATCCATTGACATCACTCCGATGCGTTCGCTCATCGTGATGGCTCGACCACCATCATCGGCACTGACGGCACTTGGAAACAAACCCAGGCGAAGGCATGGGTGCTCGACGATCTGTTCCATCGCAACCGCGGCGAGGGCGTCGGGTATGTCGAACGCATCGACAGTCGTCTGCTGGCTCCCGACTGGCTCTTATCTTCGGCGCTGGTCGGCAGGCTAGCAGCGGCTATCAGAATGAGACGTGAAAAATTTCGATCCCTTTGGATCTCTCTGTGCAATTCTGTGGCATGCAACGAATTGTCACCAGCTACACGCCCGCACGATCCTTACGAGCGTGAAGGTAAAGGTCGCTACCGGCGGCGCGTAGCCATTGTTCCCGAGCGGGGGTATCACCAATCGCGTAATGACTCCGCGCGGGCTGGTCACAAGATCTGGAGAAGTGTAGCTGGCCCCGCTATCAGTGCCAGTGTCCCATGCGTAGAGCGACACCGCCTTGCTCGACACCCACTGCCCATTCTCCACGAGCGGAAGTCCGCGAACGCCCGCAAACCAATCTGGACTCGGCGCGAGCATGGCGACGAGTGTGACGAGTGGGTGCGTGCGGTTAATCTGAAAACGTAGCGTCGTGCCATTGGCTCCCCCGGAGAGCGTGCGGTTCGCATTTCCCGTGCTGATTGCTGCGGCCACTTCATTGAGTAATTCGGTTTTTTGCCCACGCTCTGCAACATTCTGAAGCCCCAAAGAAGCGGTCGCGCCTGGTCGCCAAAACTCTACGCGATTGTTGTGCAGCCCGCCCACCATTCCGGACCAATGCGCGGTCGCTGGGTAGTCGGTGGGATGCGATGCCGACGTCCAGTTGTTCGAGAAGGTGACATCGTATTCCGCGACGGGCTCGGAAATTACGGTGAAGTAGCAATTCGCCGTCGATGAAGGGACTGTCGCAGTGAGTCCGGACACCATGGAACCAACGGGAGTCCAGTCGCCGGAACTCAGGCTGGGTCGGCTCATGACTTGATACGGTGGACCTCCACCAACCCACGTGAGCGTCGTATTTCCGCCGACTTTCTGAATGCTGGTGACCCGAAAATCCATAAGACTGTAGGTCGAAAATTCTATCTCCAGCGCAGGCCGCCCGGTAGTGCTCTCGCAGGAAGAAAACGTCCTCACTGGGGCACCGCTCGATTCGACAGCGGCAATCAGCAACCAGCCCAGATTGGCCTCAGGCCGGTCCAGCCATCCTTGCACATCCGCGACGAGCGATCCGGTGGTCTCGAACCGCCAATTTCCCGCGTCGCCGATCGCCCGAGTCGCACTGGCGGTGGCAGCGTAGTCTGTCGCACTCGCCCCGCCGGGACTAGCCCATGCGGTGGAGGAATAAAGGCGGTGCGTCCATGTCGCCTCGTTCACCGCTGCCGTGGTTCCGTTTCCTGCGCCTGCGGTCCAAGGTTTATTCACTCGATGTAGCTCAAATGTTTGCGTGGTGGACGATGCGTTTGACGCGATGAATGTGGGGCGCACTGATTGAATCGTAGCGCCTGGCGGAATCACCGCGCCGATGTCGAAAAATACCAACGCTCGCGCACGACCGCCGACATTTCCTCCCGCACGAAGCGAGTCTCGCGTGCCGAAATTGCTCGTCGGCGAGCCTTCCTCAAGGGTCGTATCATAAACGGCGGGAATGGAAATTATCTCTGCAATCGCAGCGGTGGGAATACTTAAACCAACAAGTAGGACGATGCGTTTCATACATCCATGAGAGCGCGGAAAATCACTGGATATTCCCAGAAATATTTTCCGTCGTTTGGCCAGCAACGCGAGTCGGGCATTTACGACGAAGTGACATCTCACTCTGAACCATCTTTGCAATTGCCAAGCCGCCGCCGCTTTGTTCACTTACCCCCGCCATGGCCAATCCGACAAACGTACTTTCCAGCGGAATCGAAATTATCGGTTCCATCCGCTTCTCCAACGACATGATCATCGACGGTAAAATCGACGGTGAAATCACTTCTGAAAAAGGCCGTGTGACCATCGGTGAAAACGCCGTCATCAAAGGCGACGTGACCGCTGGCGAAGTGAAAATTTACGGCAAGGTCGAAGGCAAAATCACCTCCCAGCGCTGCGAACTCAAGGACAAGTCCAAAATCAACGGCGACATCAAATCCAAGGTGTTCTCGATGGAAGAAGGTGCCCAACTCTCCGGTCGCACCGACATCGGCGGCTGATTCAACGGCCCTCCCAGCGCTCCTCTTGATGCTCGGCTGACTTCGGTTCGAGGTGGGAAATCACCCGCCCATCCGGGTGGAGCAGTTCCGCGATTTTGGCTTCGATCTCAGTCGCGGCCTCGTGGGCCTCACCCACCGACAGATGGTCATCAAAGACCAGGTGAAATTCGACCCAATGCGTTCTCCCCGAGTGGCGGTGGCGCAAATTGTGATAGGCCAGACTGCGCTGCATCATTTCTCGATCCAGCAACTCACGGATCTGCTTTTCCGCCGCCGGATCGCTCTCATCCAACAATCCTCCGAGACTCTCGCGAATGAGTTTGTAACCGACGCGCTGGATATTGATCGCCGCCAACATCGCCGCAATCGGATCCCACCAAACCCAACCGGAAAATTGATAGAGCCCCAGCGCGACCAGCACCGCGATGCTCGACCAAACATCTGTTAGCACATGCTCGCCATTGGCCCGCAGCAGAGGCGAGCCACTGCGCTTCCCTACCGCAAGTAAGGACAGGCCGAGCACCAGATTGACTCCCGCAGCGGCGGCAGTAACAGCCACCCCGAAGGCAATGTTTTCGATTTTCACCCCGAAAATAATCTGCCTCACCGCTTCATAAAAAATCAGCACCGCAGCCGCTGAGATCATCGCCCCTTCAAATCCCGCTGATAGAAAAGCCACCTTATCATGCCCGAAGTGATGGGTCTCGTCCGCAGGCTTGTGGGCCAAGCGCAGCGCCCAAGCCGCGAATGCCACTGCCAACAAGTGTACCACCGACTCCGCCGCATCCGAGTAGATCGCCGCTGAACCGGTGACAATGGCAGCCGTCACTTTGGCCCCAAGCAGCACAATGGCCAACGCCAGTGACCAATTCATCACTTTTTTTTGTTCCTCGTAATTCGTCACACCCGATTTTGCACGCCTCGGCCAAGATGGCAATCCTCCCGTTGTCAGTACCCGCGCTGAATTTGTGAACCTAAAGAGGAAAATGGAAAACTCGCCAGAACGCGGCAAGTGACGTAATTTCAAAGTCATGGATGCTCCCATGGCTGTGATTTCCGCTCACCCGGCGGGTGAGACAAGAACTTCCCCTCAATACCCATCTGGAACC